>NZ_MLYN01000022.1:0-225330 GCF_001866675.1 Streptomyces sp. MUSC 14 | reverse complement strand
CCCCTGCACCAACCGCCCCTATCCATCCCCCCTCCCATTCCCAGCCCGCCCAAATCATCCAATTGCCCTTTCTCTCGTGACTGGTAGGAGTGGTGTGACTGACGAGGCTGAAGGGACGGCCCCCTCCCCCACCCGCAAGCCGCCGCCCCCACCCGGCGTGCAGGCAAGACGCGAGCCATCGGCACAGCCGACGCGGGAGTGGAGCGCAGCGGAACGGGAGCGCCCTTACACACCTCGCGGAAGCACGACACTGGCCAAAGAAGCGGGCGGCCCCGCGGTCACTTGCCAACACCGAATCAGCGAAACCCCGTTCCCCTCACCGCCTCCGCCCTCACCCCCTCCCCCGCAACACCCCCTTCACCACCTTCCCGCTCGCGTTCCTCGGGAGTTCGGGGACGAATTCCACCGCCCTCGGCACCTTGTAGTTCGCCATCTCGCGGCGGGACCAGGCGATCAGGTCGTCGGCGGTGAGGGGGGAACCCGGGCGGCGGACGACGTACGCCTTGCCGACCTCCCCCAGCCGTGCGTCCGGTACGCCGATCACGGCCGCCTCCCGTACCTCGGGGTGGAGGGCGAGGAGTTGCTCTATCTCCGCCGGGTACGCGTTGAAGCCGCCGACGATGAACATGTCCTTGATCCGGTCGGTGATACGGAGGTTGCCCGACGTGTCCAGGACGCCCACGTCGCCCGTGCTCAGCCAGCCGTCCGGTGAGATCGTCTCCGCCGTCGCCTCGGTGTCGCCGTAGTAGCCCTGCATGACGTTGAAGCCCCGGATCTGGACCTCGCCCGCCTCGCCGGTCGGCGCCGGTGCGCCCGACGCGTCCACCACCCTCACCTCCGTGCCCGGGATCGCACGGCCGGATGTCGATGCGATCAGCGCCGGGGCGTCGGCCCGGCGGCACATCGTGGCGAACCCGCTCGACTCGGACAGGCCGTACGCCGTGAGGACCGTCTCCACGCCGAGTTCTCCGCGCAGCCGCTCCACCAGGAGCAGCGGGACGACCGCCGCGCCCGTCACCACCAGGCGCAGGGCGGAGAGGTCGTGGGCGTTCCGGGAAGGGTGGTCCAGCAGCGACTGGTGGAGGGTCGGGGGGCCGGGGAGTACGGATACCCGTTCCGCCGCGATGTTCGCCAGTGCCGTCTCCACGTTGAACACCGGTTGCGGGATCATCGTCGCCCCGCGCGTCAGGCAGGCGATCACCCCCGCCTTGTAGCCGAAGGTGTGGAAGAAGGGGTTGACGATGAGGTAGCGGTCCGTGGCGCGCAGGCCGGCCAGGTCGGCCCAGATGTCGTACGCCCGCAGTGTCTGCTCGTGCGTGATCATCGCGCCCTTGGGGCGGCCCGTCGTACCCGAGGTGTAGACGATGTCCGAGAGGGAGGATGCGGTCAACTCGCGGCTCCTCGACCGTACTTCCTCCGTCGGCACGCCCTCCCCGCCCGCCAGGAAGTCCTTCCACGTGCGGAACTCCGGTGGTGCGTCCTCCGACAGGACCACCGCGTCCGTCAGCTCGGGCAGGCCCGGCAGTGGGCCCCGGCCGCCGGGGGCCACCGTGCCCTGTCCGGCGGCCCGGCGCAGGGAGGCCACGTACGACGTGCCCAGGAAGGTGCCGGTCACGAAGAGCAGCCGGGCTCCGCTGCGGCGCAGTACGTCCGCCGCCTCCGTGCCCTTGAAGCGGGTGTTGAGGGGGACGAGGACGGCGCCCGCGCTCACCGCGCCCAGCGCGGCGACGATCCAGTCGAGCGAGTTGGGAGCCCAGACCGCGACGCGGTCGCCGGTGCGCACGCCGCTCGCGATGCAGGCGGCCGCCGAGCGGTCCACGCGGGCGCCGAGCTCGGCGTAGGTGATCCTCGTCCGGCCGTCCACCACGGCCTCGCCGTCCGCGTACCGCTCGGCCGACCACCACACCAGCTCCGGAACGGTCCCCCAGTCGCCCATGTCAGACCCCCTTCATGACCAGACCCACACACCGCACAGCTGACCATCCGTCAGATTAGCGGTAATCTGACGGTCAGTCAGCAATCCGCATGTGAGGGCGCGATGAGGGGGACACGCATGGCAGCCGCCGGACTGAAGGACGCCACCGCCGTCGTCGGGATCGGGCAGACCTCGTTCGCGCGGCATCTGCCGGAGGACGAGAAGACGCTCGCCTGCCGGGCCGTGCTCGCCGCGCTCGACGACGCCGGGATCGCGCCCGGCGAGGTCGACGCGCTCGCCTCCTACACCATGGAGGAGACCGACGAGGTCGAGCTGGCCAAGGCGGTCGGGTTCGGGGATCTGACCTTCTTCAGCAAGGTCGGGTACGGCGGGGGCGGGTCCTGCGCGACCGTCGCGCATCTCGCCGCCGCCATCGCCTCCGGGCAGGCCTCCGTGGGCGTGGCATGGCGGTCCCGGAAGCGGGGCAGCGGGCCGCGGCCGTGGACCAACACCACCGTGCAACTCCCCACTCCCGCCCAGTGGACCCGGCCCTTCGGGCTGCTGCGGCCCGCCGACGAGATAGCCATGCTGGCGCGGCGGTACATGCACGAGTACGGGGCCACCCGCGACCACCTCTTCAACGTCGCCCTGGCCTGCCGCAACCGCGCCAACCAGAACCCGGCCGCCGTGATGTACGAACGGCCGCTGACCCGCGAGATGTACATGACCGCCCGCTGGATCAGCGAGCCGCTCTGCCTCTTCGACAACTGCCTGGAGACGGACGGGGCGTTGGCCTGTGTGGTCGTCGGGCGGGAGCGGGCGCGGGACTGCCGGCAGCGGCCCGTCTACGTCCACTCCGCCGCCCAGGGGCTGCCCGCCCAGCACCACGGGATGGTCAACTACTGGAACGACGACCCGCTCACCGGGCCCGCCTGGAGCACTGCCCGGCAGCTGTGGAAGCACGCCGACCTCACTCCGGACGACGTCGACGTGGCGCAGATCTACGACGCCTTCACCGCCCTCGTCCCGCTCTCGCTGGAGGGGTACGGCTTCTGCGGGCGGGGTGAAGGGGGCGCGTTCACGGAGGGGGGCGCGATCGAGATCGGGGGGCGGCTGCCGCTCAACACCTCCGGGGGCGGGCTCTCCGAGGCCTATGTGCACGGCTTCAACCTCATCACCGAAGGGGTGAAGCAGCTGCGCGGCACCAGCACCGCCCAGGTGCCCGGCGCCGCCACCTGCCTGGTCACCGCCGGCGAGGGCGTACCCACCTCCGCCCTCCTCCTCAGGAACTGAAGGAGCCGACCATGCTGACCCCCGTCACGGACGCCGACGGCGCCCCCTTCTGGGAGTACGCCGCCCGGGGTGAACTGCGCGTCCAGGCCTGCGCCGACTGCGCCGAGCTCCGCTTCCCGCCCCGGCCCTGCTGCCCGCACTGCCAGTCGTTCGAGAGCGAGTGGCGGGCGGTGTCGGGGCGGGGCCGGATCTGGTCGTACGTCGTACCGCATCCGCCGCTGCTGCCCGCGTACGCGGAGCAGGCGCCGTACAACGTCGTCGTGGTGGAGTTGGAGGACGCTCCGCGCATCCGGCTCGTGGGCAACGTGGTCGGGCGGGCCGGTGATCCTCTCAACTCCCTTGATCCAGGGAGGCTTCGGATCGGGGCGCGGGTGCATGTCGTGTTCGCGGGCGGACTTCCGCAGTGGGTCCTGTCGTGAACACCGTCCGGGTCGACGTCGACAAGGGCACCGGTGTCGCCGTCGTCACGCTGGACCGGCCCGCGCGGCTCAACGCCGTCGATCTGGAGATGGTGCGTGAACTGACCGGCGTGTGGCGGGAGTTCAGGGTCGACGACGTGGTGCGGGCGGTCGTGCTCACCGGGAGCGGGGAGCGGGCCTTCTGCACCGGGATCGACCGGGACGTCGTCGTGCCGCAGCCGTCGTCGCCGTACATGCAGGACGATCCGCTGCTGCGACTCGGGCCCAAGGCGAACGACCTGTGGAAGCCGGTCGTGGCCGCCGTGCGCGGGATGGCCTGCGGGGGTGCCTTCTATCTGCTCGGCGAGTGCGATGTCGTCGTGGCCGATCCGACGGCCGTCTTCTTCGATCCGCACACCTCGTACGGCATGGTCAGCGCGTACGAGTCCATGCTGCTGGCCGCGCGGATGCCGTACGGGGAGGTGGCCCGGATGATGCTCATGGGCACCGCGGAACGGATCTCCGCCCGGCGGGCCCATGAGATCGGGCTCGTGTCGGAAGTCACGGAGGAGGGCGGGGCGTTGGCCGCCGCGGTGCGCTGTGCGGGCGTGATCGCCGGGTATCCGGCGGGGGGTGTGCAGGGGACCGTGCGGGCGCTGTGGGCGGCACGGGAGGCGGCGCTGGCGCAGGCGTTCGCGCAGGCGCCGCACCTCATCGCCCTCGGCAATCTGCCGGCCGGGCGGCAGGCGGAGCTGTTCGCGGGGCGGCGCGTCGGTGGGTTCCGGGTGCGGTGACCGTCCGCCGTCACCGGCGGCACCGCATGGCGGGTGTCCGGGGCCGGGGGTAGCGTCAGCCCTGGGACGGCCGCCGTCCGGAGCCCTTTCCGTGACAACCGGTACGACGGCCGTCACGCACGCCGCCGGACGGGGCCGCGCTACGCCGTCCGCGCCGTGCCCGTCCCCTTCTCCGCGTCCAGCGCGTACACGCACCGGTCCTTGCTGCACGCGTACACCACGCCGTCCCTGACCACCGGGGAGCCGGTGATCTCGCCGCCCGTCGCCAGCTTCCAGCGCAGCCGGCCGTCGTCGGCCTTGAGGGTGTAGAGGAGGTGGTCGGTGGAGCCGAAGTGGATGCGGCCCTCGGCCACCGCGGGTGCGCCCACGACGTCGCCGCCCGCCTGGAAGCGCCACTTGGGCGTGCCGGTGACCGCGTCCAGGGTGTAGAGGGCCTTGCCGCTGCCCACGTGGACGTGACCGGCGGCGACCAGGACCGGCTCGATCGAGGAGCGGGCCTCGGTCGCGATGCGCCAGCGGTCGCGGCCGTCGGTGGCGTCGAGGGCGTAGACCGTGCCGAGGTAGTCGGCGAGGTAGACGCCGCCGCCCGTGACCGCCGGGCCGGGCGCGAAGGTCGGCGGGCTCAGGAAGACCGCCGGGGCCTCGAAGTGCCAGCGGACCATGCCGCTCGCCGCCTCGACGGCGATCACCCGGGTGCCCGCGGAGACGTAGACGTAGCCGTCGACGGCCGGGGTGAGGCGCACGGGCACACCGCCGCAGGAGGCCGCGTCGCCGACCGGGTACGACCAGCGCTCCTCGCCGGTGCGGGCCTCCAGGGCGCGCAGCCGGCCGTTCTGCCACACGTAGACCGTGCCGTCGTGGACGAGCGGGCCGGCTTCGGGGGACTCGAAGTCGGTCTGGCAGCCGCTGATCTCCCACAGCTTCTGGCCCGTAGCGGCCTCCCAGGCCTGGACGCCGCCGCCGCGGGTGCCGGTGACGACCGTGCCGTGGTCGGCCTTCAGGGAGTACACCCAGGCGTCCGTCGACAGCCGCCACAGGTCGCTGCCCTCGCGGGCGTCCAGGGCGAACAGGGTCGGGCCGTCGGAGGCGTGGATACGGCCGTCCGCCACCGCCATGGACCAGGCGACGTCGCGGGTCTTGAAGCGCCGGCGGCCGGTGGCCACGTCCAGGGCGTGCACCTCGAAGGAGGTGACGTAGACCAGGTCGCCGCCCACGGTGGGGGTGCCCCAGACGTCGTTGGACATGCGGAACCGCCAGGGGCGCCAGCCGTTCGCCGTCTCCGGGGGCACGGGCGGCGCGGCCGGCAGGGCCGGGTCGGCGCCGGCGACGCCGGGGCGCGGGCGGGACCAGGTGGCCACCAGGCCGGCCTCCGGCGGGGGTGCCTTGACGGCGGCGGCGCGGGCGTCGGCGACGCGCGGGCCGGGGCCGATCGGCACCTGGGCGCCGGCGAGGCGGACCGGGCCGGCGTCGGGGCCACCGACGGGCGCCGGCGGGGCGGGGTCGTACGAGGGCAGCGGGGGGACCGCCGAACGGCCGCCGCTGCGGCCGCCGCCGGTGCCGACCGGGGTGGCGGGCCTGGTGGCGGGGCGGCCGCCGCGGCGGGACTCGATGAGGGCGACGGCCTTCTCGGGCAGCCAGGCCGATGCGGTGCCGCTGTCGTCGGAGCCGGAGCCGAAGAGATGGGGGGCGAGCTGGGCCTGGAGGTCGGCCGGGGAGGGGCGGCCCGTCGCCTCCATCTGCATGCAGACCTCGATGAGCGGGCGCAGCTCGTCGGGCAGGCCGGTCAGGTCCGGGCCCTCGCGCAGCAGCATGAAGACCGTCTCGACCGGGTTGGCGCCGTGAAAGGGCGGGTGGCCGGTCGCGGCGAAGACCAGCATGGAGCCGAGCGAGAAGACGTCGCTGGCGCCGGTGACGCTGCGGGAGTCCTTGGCCTGCTCCGGTGACATGTAGGCGGGGGTGCCGACGGCGACGTTCGTCATGGTCAGGCGCGTGTTCGAGACGCCGGACGCGATGCCGAAGTCGATCACCCGGGGGCCGTCCTCGACCACGAGGACGTTGGACGGCTTCAGGTCCCGGTGCACGAGTCCCGCGCCGTGGATGGACTGGAGGGCCTCGGCGACGCCCGCGGCGAGCCAGCGCACGGCCTGGGCCGGGAGGGGCCCGCAGTCGTTCACTATCTCTTCGAGGGAGGGCGCGGGCACGTAGGCCGTGGCCAGCCAGGGCACGGCGGCGCGCGGGTCGGCGTCGACCACGGCGGCCGTGTAGAACCCGGAGACCGCGCGGGCCGCCTCCACCTCACGGGTGAAGCGGACGCGGAAGAGCTGGTCCTCGGCCAGTTCGGTGCGGACCGTCTTGATCGCCACGCGCCGGCCGGACGCCGAGCGCGCGAGATAGACCAGCCCCATGCCGCCGGCGCCCAGCCGCCCCAGCACCTCGAACGGCCCGATCCGCCGCGGATCGTGCTGCGTCAGCTGATCCACCACTTGCCTGCCACCTCCCCGTACTGGCCGCGCCACCCCATATGTACGCGACCGACGTGCAGCGTCTCACCACCGCACCGCCGTGGCGGCACGCACCCTGATTCTTCCTGGCCGGGCGGCTCGTTGCGAACCCGGCGAAAAATCGGGGTGTCTGGCACTTAATCCGATCAAAGCGGACGGATTGCCGCCGCGTCGGCCGGATCATCGCTGCAATAGTGCGAACGACGCCCCCTGATTGTCGGTGACGACCGCCACAGCTCCGTACGACGTCTCGAAGGGTGGCGCCTGCACCCGGCCGCCGAGCCGCTGGACGGCCCCGAGGGCTTCGCCCAGGCCGGTGACCCGGAAGTGGGCGAGGACGTGCGGGGGCATCTCGGCCGGGAACACCTCGGTGACCTCGGCCCGCCCGAAGTCGGGCTCGGCGCCCGCGCCGAAGAGGGCGTCGTGGAAGAGGGTGCCGTAGAAGGCGTTGGCGGCGGAGATGTCGCGCGTGTAGAGCTGGGCCCAGACGAAGCTGCCGGGCTCGCGGCGGACCCCGAAGCCCCGGTGCCGGCCCGGCTGCCACAGGCCGAACACCGCGCCCTCGGAGTCGGCGGCCAGGGCGGCGGTGCCCAGGTCCTCCAGCGGGGTGGGCGCCGTCACCACCTGTCCGCCGGCCGCGAGGATCCGCCGGGTGAAGGCGTCGGCGTCCGGGGTGGCGAAGTACACCGTCCAGACGGTGGGCATCCGGCCGTCGGTCTTGGGCACGAGCGCGGCGACCGGCCGCCCGTCCAGCCGGGCCCACACCGAGGAGCCGTACACGTCCTCGAAGGACCACCCGAACAGCTCGCCGTAGAAGCGCTTGCCCGCCTCGACGTCGGGCAGCTGGGCGTCCACCCAGCAGGGCACGCCCTCCCCGTACGGCTCAGCCGCGCCTGCCGCCTCGACCACTTCCCCCTCGACCACTTCTTCCGCCCCGTCCGCCTCTTCCGCCTCATCCGTCGCTTCGTTCGCGGATGCCCTGTTTTCGGCCATGCCGCCAAAGTAACCGGGCCGCCCGCACCCCGCAGACCAGGCACACCACCCCCAGAGCACCCATGCACCCCATTTGCAGTCGGCCGAATCGCGCTCCGATCACCCCTCGGTAAGCTGACGGCATGACAGGACAAGTGCGTACCGTCGACGGCCGCGTGGCCGGCCGGCGTGGGCAGGCGACCCGGCAGAAGCTGCTCGACTGCCTCAGCGAGATGCTCAGCTCCTCCCCGTACCGGGACGTCAAGGTCATCGATGTCGCCCGGAAAGCGGGCACTTCGCCCGCGACCTTCTATCAGTACTTCCCGGACGTCGAAGGTGCCGTCCTGGAGATCGCCGAGCAAATGGCCACCGAGGGCGCCGGGTTGACCGAGCTGCTCGAAGGGCGGTCGTGGGCCGGCAAGTCCGGGTGGCAGACCGCGCAGGAACTCGTGGACGGATTCCTGGAGTTCTGGCGGAAGAACGACGCCATCCTGCGGGTGGTCGACCTTGGCGCGGCCGAAGGGGACAAACGGTTCTACAAGCTCAGGATGAAGATCCTGAACTCGGTGAACAACTCCCTCGCGGACTCCATCGCCGAACTCCAGGCCAAGGGCAGGGTCGACAAGGACGTGAACCCGGCGGCGGTGGCCGGCTCGCTGGTCGCGATGCTCGCGGCGGTGGCGGCCCACCAGAAGGGCTTCTCGTCCTGGGGCGTGAAACAGGCCGAACTGAAGCCGAACCTCGCACTGTTGGTCCACCTGGGCGTGACGGGGAAGAAGCCGAGCAAATAGGCAACAGGCTCCCTTCCCTTCTTGCTCTCCCCAAGTCCTGTCTGGCAGGCGGCGGTTCACTCGAGATGAGCCGCCGCCTGCGCTGTCATGCGGGCAGCGGCCGGTCCCGTACGACGTGCTTCATCACCAGGGTCGACGTCAGCCGCTGCACGCCCGGCAGGGTCGCGAGCCGCTCGTCGTACAGCCGCTGGAAGGCGGCGAGGTCGACGGTGGCGATGCGGAGCAGATAGTCGGGCTCGCCGAAGAGACGCTGGGCGTCGAGCACGTGCTCCAGTTCGCTGACCGCCCGCTCGAAGTCGGCCACCGTGTCCCGGTCCTCCTGCCGCATGGACACGAAGACCAGCGCCTCGAAGTTCAGCCCGAGCGCGCCCGGGTCGACCACCGCGCGGTACCCCTCGATGGCGCCGGAGCGCTCCAGCTCGCGCAGCCGCCGGTGGCAGGGCGAGACGCTCAGCCGCACCCGCGCGGCCAGCTCGGTCACGGTCAGCCGCCCGTCCTGCTGGAGCTCGGCAAGGATTTTCCGGTCAACGTCGTCCATGGAGCAGATCTTCCCTCGAAACACTTGTTCGCGGGAAAACATCGGGAACACTTTTGGGGCTTTCCCTCCTAATGTCACCGACATGGATTCGGGACTGCTCTTCTCCTTCCTCGCCGTGGACCTGCTGCTGGTGTGCGTACCGGGTGCCGACTGGGCGTACGTCATCGCGACCGCGCTGCGCGGCCGCTCGGTGCCGCGCGCGGTGGCGGGCCTGGTGTCGGGGTACGCCCTGCACACGGTCCTCGCGACGGCGGGTCTGGCGGTCCTGGTGGCGGGCTCGCCGAAGCTGCTGACCGCGCTGACGGTCGCGGGCGCCGGGTATCTGCTGTGGCTGGGGTGGGGGGTCCTGCGCCGCCCGGCCGTGCCCGGCGCGAACGGGGTCCCGGACGCGGCCTCGGAGGCGGCCTCGCACGCGGCCGAGGGGCGGCTCTTCCTCCGGGGCGCCACGATCAGCGGCCTGAACCCCAAGGGCCTGCTGCTCTACCTCTCCGTCCTCCCCCAGTTCCTCACCCTGCGCGGCGCCCATCTGCCGGTCCCGGCCCAGACGGCGGCCCTCGGCCTGCTGCACATGGCGTGCTGCGCGGCCGTCTACCTCACCGTGGGCGTCCTGGCCCGCGCCCTGCTGTCCGCCCGGCCCGCGGCGGCCCGGGCGGTGACCCGGACGTCGGGGGCGGCGATGCTGGGCATCGGGGCGATTCTGCTCGTGGAGCGCCTGGCTACCTTGTGACCAGCCGGAACAGCCGGATCTCCCGCGTCACCCGGTCCTGGTACGCGACGTACGGCGGCCAGAACGCGACGGCCGACCGCCAGGCCGCCGCCCGCTCCTCCCCCTCCAGCAGCCGGGCCGCCACCGGGATGTCCCGCCCCTCCCAGCTGATCGAGGCATCCGGATGGGCGAGGAGGTTGTGGGTCCACGCAGGATGGCCCGGACGGCCGAAGTTGGAGCCGACGAGCAGCCAGCTCCGCCCGTCCTCCTGCGGCATGCAGGCCAGCGGAGTCCTGCGGGGCAGCCCGCTGCGGGCACCCGTGGACGTGAGGATCACACCGGGCAGCATCTGGGCGCTGAGCAGCACCCGGCCCCGGGTGAGCCGGTGCACGGTGCGGTCGAGGGCCGGGATCACATGCGGGGCGACCTTCGCGAACCCCCGCGTCGAGGACACCTTCTGCACCATCCGGACGCCGATCACACCGCCACCTCGCCGCGTCCGAACAGCCCGGCGGCCTCGGCGGCCCGCTCCCGCAGCCGGTGCGGCGGGCCGAACAGCAGCTCGTCCCCGGCCGCCCGCTTGAAGTACAGGTGGGCGTCGTGCTCCCAGGTGAAGCCGATCCCGCCGTGCAGCTGGATGCCCTCGGCGGCGGCCAGCCGCAGCGCCTCCAGGGCCTGGGCGAGAGCCAGCGCACCGGCCCTCTCCCCCTGCGCGGTCGCCCAGGCGGCGTAGTACGCGGCCGAGCGGGCCGCCTGCACCGCCACGTACACCTCGGCCAGCCGGTGCTTCACCGCCTGGAAGGAGCCGATCGGCCGGCCGAACTGCTCGCGCTGCCCGACGTACTCCACGGTCCGCTCCAGCGCCCGGCCGGCCGCCCCGACGGCCTCGCAGGCGAGCACGGCGGCGGCCCCGTCCCCCAGGCCGGCAAGGGCGGACAGCGCGTCCGCGTCCTCCTCCCCCAGCGACTCGGCCCGCGCATCGCGCAGTTGGACGCGCGCCTGGGGGCGGGTGGCGTCGAGGGCGGTCTGCCGTACCCGTACGACCCCCGGGGCGTCGCCCGGCACCAGGAACAGCCGGGTCCGGGCGCGGGCGAAGCCTCCGGTGTGCGCGGCGACGAGCAGCAGCCCGGCGCTGTGCCCGTCGAGCACCTGGTCGGCCTGCCCGTACAGCAGCCAGCCGTCCGGCGTGCGCCGGGCCTGGACACCGCCGGCCCGGCCGCCGCCGGCCGAGAAGCCGCCGTTGTCGCCGGTCAGGGCGAGCACGGTGGCGAGGCCGGTGCCCGGTACGGCGAGGGCGGCGGTGAGGGTGCCGGCGGCGAGGCGGGGCAGCAGTTCGGCGCGCTGGGCCTCCGTGCCGAGGGCGAGCACGAGGGGCGCCGCGAGTACGGCGGTGGCGAGCAGCGGGGTGGGGGCGAGGGCGCGGCCGGTCTCCTCGCAGGCGAGGGCCAGTTCGGTGACCGGGCAGCCGATCCCGCCGTACCGCTCGGGCAGGGCGAGCCCCGGCAGGCCGAGCCGGTCGGCGAGGGCGGACCAGAGGGCGGGGTCGTGTCCGGCGGGGGCGTCGAGGGCGGCGCGCAGTTCCTCGGGGCCGCAGCGTTTGTGGAGGAGTTCGCGCAGGGTGCGGCGGATCTCGTCCTGTTCGGCGGTGAGACGCGTGTCCATGGCTTTCCCCTGCCTCTTCCCGGCCTCTTCCCGGCCTCTTCCACCGGATCTGACGGTCCGTCATATTAGGAGCGCCGAAGCGAGATGCACAGGGGACGGAGGACCGTATGACTGCCGGGAGCCGGAAAGTCGCCGTGGTCGGGGTGGCGCTGTCGGACTGCGGGCGGGTGGCCGACGCGACGCCGTACACCCTGCACGCGCAGGCGGCCCGCCGCGCCCTCGCGGACGCCGGCCTGGACCGCGCGCTGGTCGACGGCCTCGCCTCCGCCGGCCTCGGCACGCTGGCGCCGGTCGAGGTCGCCGAGTACCTGGGCCTGCGCCCGACCTGGATGGACTCCACCTCGGTCGGCGGTTCGGCCTGGGAGGTGATGGCGGCGCACGCGGCGGACGCGATCGCGGCGGGCCACGCGAACGCCGTCCTCCTCGTCTACGGCTCCACGGCCCGCGCCGACATCAAGGCGGGCCGCCGGACGGGCGACCTGTCCTTCGGCGCGCGCGGCCCCCTCCAGTTCGAGGTCCCCTACGGCCACACCCTGATCGCCAAGTACGCGATGGCCGCCCGCCGTCACATGCTCGAACACGGCACGACCGTCGAGCAGTTGGCGGAGGTGGCGGTGCAGGCGCGGGCGAACGCCGCCCTGAACCCGGAGGCGATGTTCCGCACCCCGGTCACGGTGGACGACGTCCTGGCCGGCCCGATGATCGCCGACCCGTTCACCAAGCTGCACTGCTGCATCCGCTCGGACGGCGGCGCGGCGGTGCTGCTGGCCGCCGAGGAGTACGTACGGGACTGTCGTACGGCGCCCGTCTGGATCCTCGGCACCGGCGAGCACACCTCGCACGCGGCGATGTCCGAGTGGCCGGACTTCACGGTCTCCCCGGCGGCGGTGAGCGGCCGGCTCGCCTTCGGGCGGGCCGGGGTGCGGGCGCGGGAGATGGACTTCGCGCAGATCTACGACGCCTTCACCTACATGACCCTGGTGACCCTGGAGGACCTGGGCTTCTGCGGGAAGGGCGAGGGCGGGGCGTTCGTGGAGAAGGGGCGGCTGCTGGTGCGGGGCGGGGAGCTGCCGGTGAACACGGACGGCGGCGGGCTGTCGGCCCAACACCCCGGGATGCGGGGGCTGTTCCTGCTGGTGGAGGCGGTGCGGCAACTGCGCGGGGAGGCGGGCGAACGGCAGGTGCGGGGCCGGGACGGTCAGCCGCCCCGGCTCGGGGTCGCCTCGGGGACGGGGGGATGGTTCTGTTCGTCCGGGACGGTGGTGCTCGGCCGGAACTGATCGGCCGGACGGCGCTGCGGGAAGACGGTCCGTACGGCCGCTGTTGCCACCGGCCGCACACCGGACAGCTGGAGGAGACCGACATGGCGTTGAGTCGCGCAGAGCGCGAGGCGTTCCTGGCCGAGCCGCACGTCGCCGCGCTGGCGGTGGACGCGGGTCCGGGGCGGGCGCCGCTGACCGTGCCGATCTGGTACTGGTACGAGCCCGGCGGGGACGTGTGGATCATGACGGGGCGGGAGTCCCGCAAGTACGGCCTGATCAGCGAGGCGGGCCGGTTCACGCTGATGATCGACCGGCTGGAGCCGACGATCCGGTACGTGTCGGTGGAGGGCCCGGTGGTGCGGACGGACCCGGCGACGATCGAGGAACTCCGGGAGATCTCCGCACGCTATCTGCCGGCCGAGAAGGTGCCCGGCTACGTCGACTTCGCCTGGAAGAACCACGGGGAGCAACTGGTGATCCACATGCGCCCGCAGCGGTGGGTGTCGTCGGATCTCGGCCAGGTGTGACCACGGGGCGCGGGCACACGGCTGTGACCACGGGGATGTGACCATGGACGGCATGGCAACTGATCTCCCGGCACTGCTGAGGTCGCTGCGGGTGTGGGACGCGGGGACGACGACACTGCCCGCCTTCGACCCGGGCACGGCCCCGCCGACCCCTCTGCTCCTCTTCACGGACTGGTTCGCGCAGGCGGTGGCGGCCGGGCAGCCGGAGCCGCACACGATGTCGCTGGCGACCGTGGACGAGGAGGGGCGGCCGGACGTACGGATCGTGATGCTGCACGGCGCCGACGCGGACGGCTGGGCCTTCGCCACCCACCGCACCAGCCGCAAGGGCCGCGCCCTCGCCGCCCACCCGCACGCCGCCCTGGCCTTCTACTGGCCGGTGCTGGGCCGCCAGGTCCGGGTGCGCGGCCCGGTGACGGCGGCCCCCTCGACCGAGAGCCAGGCGGATCTGCACGCCCGCTCGACGGGCGCGCTGGCGGCGGCGCTCACGGGCCGACAGAGTGACGGCCTCTCCTCGCTGGACGAGCTGCGCCGGGCCTCGGAGGCGGCCTGGGACCGGGCCCGCGCCAACCCGTCCGAGCCGTCCCCGACCTGGACCCTGTACCGGCTGCACCCCGAGACGGTGGAGTTCTTCCAGGGCGACGCGGAGCGCCGGCATGTGCGGCTGGAGTACCGGAGCACGGAGTTCGGGTGGAGCAGGGGGTTGTTGTGGCCGTGAGGACTCAGCCCCCGAACCCCCACACCGCGAAGTCCGCCACCGGCCGGTAGCCGATCCGCTGGTACAGGCCGTTGCTCGTCGGTCACCGTCGCGGCCCGGCCCCCGGGTCCGGGTCCGTCGCAAGACGGGCATGCAGGTGCACGTCCCGGAAGGCGTCGTGCCGTCCCGCCTCGAACATCGCGTCGCGCAGGGTGCCCTCGTGGCGGAAACCGGATCGTTCGGCCACCCGGCAGGAGATGTCGTGGCCGAGGGCGTGGCCCAACTCGACGCGGTGCAGGGAGCGTTCGGCGAAGACCCAGGAGGTGACCAGGGTGAGCGCCCGGGTGGCGGTGCCGCGGCCACGGGCCTCGGGAAGCACCCAGTAGCCGACGCGGGCGACCCGCAGGACGGGGTCGATCTCGTTGATGCCGATGTGTCCCAGGGTCGTACCGCTGTCCTCGTCGGTGATCCGGAAGAACGCGCTGCTGCCCTGCGCCACCTGTGCGGCGCGAGTGCGCAGCGACTCGCGGGCCTCGTCGAGGGTCGTCACCGCCGTGAGCGGGGTGTTCCAGCGCCGGAAATCCGGGTCGGTGGTGCCGCGCAGCCATGTCTCGACGTCGGCGTCGGACTCCGCGTCCCAGTGACGCAGGCACAGGCCGTTGCCGTGCAGCTCGGGCAGGGGTTGATCGAGAGGTCGCTCACTCGTCCGGGTCATCCGCCCATTGAAGTCCGTACGGCTCACTCGCGCGCTCGAAATACGGGGAACGTAAACCCGTCGCCCTCCCGGAAGGCCACCTCCAGCTCCATCCCGGCCCGCAGCCCACTCTCCGCGCAGTTCACGAGCTCGGTCATCATCCGTGGTCCCTCGGCCAGGTCGACGACGGCGGCGGTGTACGGCGTGCGGTCGCCGAAGGGCGGCAGGTCGTTGCGGTGGACGGTGGACCAGGTGTAGAGCGCGGCCCGGCCGCTCGCCTCCTCCCAGGTCACGTCCTCGCTCCAGCAGTGCGGGCAGAACTCGCGGGGGTAGTGGTGAGCCCGGCCGCAGGCCCCGCAGCGGCGGATCAGAAGGCGGCCGGCGGCAGCGGCCTCCCAGTAGGGGCGGGTGAAGGTGTCGGGCTCGGGGATGTCGTACCGCGCGGTGCTCATCAGAACCACCCCAGCCAGGCGTCGACCGACCAGGTCTGCCAGGCCATCGCGAAGAGGCCGACCGACGAGATCAGCGCCATCATCGAGTTCTGCCCCTGCTCGGCCCAGTCGTGGATCATCAGCACGAAGTAGACGGCGTTCAGCAGCAGGCCGCCGATCAGTGCCACCGGGGTCAGGAAGCCGAGGATCAGGCCGAGGCCGAGGGAGAGCTCGGCGTAGGCGACGACGTAGGCCATCAGCTTCGGGTGCGGCTTCACCGTCGCCGCGAAGCCGTCGCGCACGGCCGCCCAGCGGTGTTTCTCCGCGATCCCGGCCGCCCACGCGATGCCGCTGCCCCGCTCGAACCAGGCCTTCTTGTCCTTGTGCCGCCAGCTCTCCAGCCACCACAGCCCGAGGCCGATCCGCAGCACCGCCAGCCACTGAGCGCCGTCCAGCCATATGGAGTCCATGGATCTGACGGTACGTCAGACAGGCCGTGAAGCCCATGGCTGGAGCCCGGCCACCGCGCCAGGAAACGGTGACCAGCAGGTGGTGAACAACAGGCAGTAACCGGCCACGACTTGGGGCTTTTCTTCACCGGTCACGAACCCTTCCCGTACACCCGTGATCAATCCGCAACCAATTCCGGTCTTGACCGAGACCCATCAAGCAGGTGGGTGATTACGCTCCGAGCATGGCCGATTCACATTCCGCTTCCACCCCCGCCTCCGCGCGGCCCGCCCCGGCCTCCGCCGGCCACCCGGTGTACGTCATAGGCGCCGGGCCCGGCGGTCTGGCGGCCGCGTACGCGCTGCGGGCCCGGGGCGTACGGGCGGTGGTCCTGGAGAAGGCGGACCGGGTGGGCGCCTCCTGGCGCGGACGCCACGACCGCCTCCGGCTGCACACCACGCGGCGGCTGTCCGCCCTGCCCGGCCTCGCGATCCCCCGCAAGTCCGGCCGCTGGGTCGCCCGGGACGACGTGGTGCGCTACCTGGAGAAGTACGCCGACCACCACGAGCTGGAGATCGTCACCGGCGTGGAGGTCTTCCGGGTCGACCGGACGCCGGACGGCACCGGCTGGCTGCTGCACGCCTCCGGCGGCCGGCAGCTGACCGGCAGCGCGGTCGTCGTCGCCACCGGCCACCACCACACCCCGCGGCTGCCCGACTGGCCGGGCCTCGACGACTACACCGGGGAGCTTCTGCACGCCGCCGCATACCGGAACGCCGCACCGTACGCCGGCCGGGACGTGCTGGTCGTCGGGGCCGGCAACACCGGTGCGGAGATCGCCGTGGACCTGGCCGAGGGCGGGGCTGCGCGGGTGCGGCTGGCGGTGCGGACCGCCCCGCACATCCTGCGCCGCTCGACGCTCGGCTGGGCCGCGCAGTACTCGGGCGTGCTGGTACGGCGGCTGCCGGTGGGCCTCGTGGACCGGCTGGCCGGGCCGTTCGCGAAGGCCACCGTGCCGGACCTCACGGCGCACGGGCTGCCCCGCCCGGACACCGGCCTCTACAGCAGGGTGCGCCAGGGCGCGATCCCGGTGCAGGACGTCGGCCTGATCGACGCCGTGCGGGCGGGCACGGTCGAGATCGTGGCCGCCGTCGACTCCTTCGAGGGCGGGAACCCCGGAAAGGTCGTCCTCGCCGACGGCAGCCGGGTCGAGACGGACGCGGTGATCGCGGCGACGGGCTATGCGCGGGCGCTGGAGGAGCTGGTCGGCCATCTCGACGTCCTCGACGGGCGCGGCATGCCGGTCGTGCACGGCGGCCACACCCCCGCGCAGGCGCCCGGCCTGTACTTCACCGGCTTCACCGACCCGATCAGCGGCATGCTCCGGGAACTGGCGCTGGACGCGACGAAGATCGCGAAGGCGGTGGCCGGGCCGCCTCGGTGACGGGGCCGAAGACGGATCCGGTGGCGGATTCGGTGACGGCTTCGATGGCGGGCCCGGTGACGAGGGGGCGCACCCGCCGGTAACTTTGAATGTCCGACCAGTTCCTGACACTGCGTCAGTTCAGTAATCTGACCATGCGTCAGTTTACTTCTGCTGTCTCACAGGAGCGGGGCGGACCGATGCTTGGATCAACCCACGGCACCCTCACCACCGACTCCCGCCGGGCCCGGGTCATCGCCTGCGGCGAGCAGCGGCCCCGGCCCTCGGTCCACGACCGGATCCACGACCGGGGCGACGACCTCGACGTCAGCGGGCGCCCGCTGTACGCGGACGTACCGGACCTGACCCGCTTCTTCCGGCCCGAGTCCGTCGCCGTGATCGGCGCCTCGGACGCCGAGGGACGGCCCAACACCGGGATCACCCGGCAGCTGGTCGCCTGGGCCGAGCGGGTCGGCGCGCGGGTGCACCCGGTGCACCCGACCCGACCGGCCGTCTTCGGCATCCCGTGCGCCGCCTCCGTCGCCGACCTGCCGCCCGGCCAGATCGACCTGGCCGTCCTCCTCGTCGCCGATCCGCTCCCGCTGATCGGGCAACTGGCCGACGTGAAGGTGAAGTTCGCGGTCGCCTTCGCCTCGGGCTTCGCCGAGACCGGCGAGGCGGGCGCGGAGGCTCAGCAGCGGCTGGCGGAGGCCGTGCACCGCTCGGGCCTGCGCCTGCTCGGCCCGAACACCAACCTGAACGCCTTCGAGCACTTCCGCGAGGACCTCACCGGCCCGGCGATCGCCCTGATCACCCAGTCCGGCCACCAGGGCCGCCCGGTGTTCTCGCTCCAGCAGCTGGGCATCCGCCTCTCGCACTGGGCGCCGACCGGCAACGAGGCCGATCTGGAGACCGCCGACTTCATCTCGTACTTCGCCGAACAGCCCGAGGTCGGCGCCATCGCCGCCTACGTGGAGGGCCTCAAGGACGGCCGCGCCTTCCTGCTGGCCGCCGACCGCGCCGCCCGCCGCGGGGTGCCCGTGGTCGCGGTGAAGGTGGGCCGCACCGAGGCCGGGGCGCGTACGGCCGCCTCGCACACCGGCAAGCTGACCGGCGCGGACGACGTGGTGGACGCGGCGATGCGCCAGTACGGCGTCGTACGTGTCGACGGACTCGACGAACTCCAGGACACGGCGGCCCTGTTGGCGCGGGCGCGGGCTCCGCTGGCGGACGGGGTGGCCGTCTACTCGATCTCCGGCGGCACCGGCGCGCACGTCGCCGACCTGGCGGCAGGGATGGGACTGCGGCTGCCCCGGCTGTCCGAGGACCGGCAGGCGGAGCTGCACCGGTGGATCCCGGAGTACCTGAGCGTGGCCAACCCGGTGGACAACGGCGGCCATCCGGTGGGCGACCACCGCGGCCGGAAGATCATCGACGCGCTGCTCGCGGACCCCTCGATCGGGGTCCTGATCTGCCCGGTCACCGGCCCCTTCCCGCCGCTGAGCGACAGGCTGGTCGCGGACCTCGTCGCGGCGGCCGAGGAGACGGACAAGCTGATCTGCGTGGTGTGGGGCTCCCCGGTCGGCACGGAGCCCGCCTACCGCGAGGTGCTGCTCGGCTCCTCCCGGGTGGCGACCTTCCGTACGGTCGGCAACTGCCTGACGGCGGTCCGGGCCTGGCTGGGCCACCACGCCTTCGTCAGCGACTACCGCTCCCCCTTCGACGAGGCCCCGCGCACCCCCTCCCCCTCCTACCGCAAGGCGGAGGCCCTGATGAGTCCGGGCCGCAGGCTCAGCGAGCACGCGGCCAAGCAGCTGCTGCGTGCCTACGGCATCCGGGTCCCGCGCGAACAGCTGGTGACCAGCGCGGCGGCGGCCGTACGGGCGGCCGCCCAGGTCGGCTACCCGGTGGTGATGAAGGCCTCCGGCGCGCAGATCGCCCACAAGACCGAACTGGGTCTGGTGAAGGTCGGCCTGACGTCGGCCAGCCAGGTCCGGGAGGCCTACCGCGAGTTGACGGACATCGCGCGCTACGAGGGGGTCTCGCTGGACGGGATCCTGGTGTGCCAGATGGTCGAGCAGGGCGTGGAGATGGTCGTCGGGGTCACGCACGACGACCTGTTCGGCCCGACCGTGACGGTGGGCCTCGGCGGGGTCCTGGTGGAGGTCCTGCACGACGCGGCGGTCCGCGTCCCGCCGTTCGGCGAGGACCAGGTCCACGCCATGCTCGCCGAACTGCGCGGCCGGGCCCTGCTGGACGGCGTCCGCGGCCGCCCGCCGGCCGACCGGGAGGCCCTGGTGGAGGTGGTCCTGCGGGTCCAGCGTATGGCGCTCGAACTCGGCGACCACATCGCCGAGTTGGACATCAACCCGCTGATGGTGCTGGAGCGGGGGCAGGGCGCGGTGGCGCTGGACGCGCTGGTGGTGTGCCGGTGACGCCGCCGGTGCCGGGCGCCGGGATCGAGCACGAGGTCAGGGATCACGTCGCGTACGTCACCCTGTCCCGCCCGGAGTCGCTGAACGCCCTCACGCCGGACATGCGGGACCACCTGGTCGAGCTGTTCACGGCGGCCTCGGCGGACCCGGAGGTACGGGCGCTGGTGCTGACCGGCACCGGGCGGGGCTTCTGCGCGGGCGCGGACCTGCGGGGCGGCGGGACCGGCGAACGGCTTCCCGGCGACGTGGCCCGCGTCCTCCGCCAGGGCGCCCAGCGTCTGATCGCGGCCGTGCTGGACTGCGAGAAACCGGTGCTCGCCGCCGTGAACGGTACGGCGGCGGGCCTCGGCGCGCATCTGGCGCTGGCCTGCGATCTGGTCCTGGCGGCCGAATCGGCCCGCTTCATCGAGGTGTTCGTGCGCCGGGGCCTGGTGCCGGACGGGGGCGGCGCCTATCTGCTCCCCCGCCTCCTGGGTCCCCGGCGGGCCAAGGAGCTGATGTTCTTCGGGGACGCGCTCCCGGCGCCGGAGGCGGAGCGGCTGGGCCTGGTCAACCGGGTCGTACCGGACGGCGACCTGGAGAAGACGGCCCGTACCTGGGCGGCCCGCCTGGCGGCCGGTCCCACCCGCGCCCTGGCCCTGACCAAGCACCTGGTGAACACCTCCCTCGACGCCGACCGCGCGACCGCCTTCGCCGCGGAGGCCTGGGCCCAGGAGATCAACATGACGACCGAGGACGCCCAGGACGGGCTGCGGGCGTTCGTGGAGCGGAGGGCGCCTGAATTCCGGGGGCGATGAGAGCGGCCGTACACCTTCTCAACTGACGTTCCGTCAGTTTCAATAAAGGATGTGATGGGACACGCAGGGGCGGCAGCGGCAGCCGTCCGATACCTCAGGTCGGCCCCGACCCCGGCCACGGCGCCGGCGCCCGTGGAGCCGTTGCCGCGCCCGGAGTTGCGGTGCGTCCGGGAGGGGGAGCGGGCGCCGGTGGAGGCCGGGGAGTTCCGGCGGGTGCTGGGGCACTTCGCGACCGGGGTCACGGTCGTCACCGCCCCGGCCGCCGAGGGCGAGCCGATGCCCGCCGGCTTCGCCTGCCAGTCCTTCTCCTCCGTCTCCCTGGAACCACCCCTGGTCTGCTTCCTGGTGGGCCGTACATCGAGCACCTGGCCGCGCATCGCCCGAGCCGGCGTCTTCTGCGTCAACGTCCTCGGCGCCGGCCAGGGCGAGCTGTGCCGGGCCTTCGCGGTGAGCGGCGCCGACAAGTTCGCGGGGGTCGCCCACGACCCGGCGCCCGTCTCCGGCTCGCCCCGCCTGGCCGGTGCGGCCGCCTGGATCGACTGCACGATCCAGGCCGTGCACACCGGGGGCGACCATCTGATCGTCGTGGGCCGGGTGAACGCGCTGGGCACGGCCGGGGACGGCGCCGACCCGCTGCTCTTCCACCGGGGGCGGTTCGCGCGGCTCGCTCCCCAGGCATGACGATCAGCGCGCCACCGGCCACTCGGCCTACCCCCGTGCAGGGCATACCGGCAGTGAAGGGACTACGCGAACTGCTGGAGGAACGCGTGCCAGCTGTCGCGGGAGACGGTGAGGAGGGGGCCGTGCTGGTGCTTGCTGTCGCGGACGGCTCGGCCGTTGTCGGTGGTGTCGGCGACCTCTACGCAGTTGCTCTGAGCCCCTGAGTACGACGACTTCCGGAAGGGGCCTATAACCTCGGTCACGATGCGTCTTCCTTCAAGCTCCGCTGTATGCCCCGGATGAGCTTCGCGCTCGCATCCGGTGCCAGTGCCGACGATCGTAGTAGGTCGTACATATTGGCGTAAGCGGCGAGGTCTTCCGGGCCCTCAAGGACCGATGTGCCTCTCAGGTTCTCCAGAGCCACGGCTTGGACTGCCGGTTCGGAGTCGAAGCTGAAGGTCGAGAAGGCAGAGGTCACGGTGGCCAGCGCTCCTACGCTGAACGGGAGTACCTGCACGGTGACATTCTTCCGCCTCCCGACCTCAAGGATTGCCGAGAGCTGCTGCCGGTGAACTTCGACGCTCACCAGAGGGTGGGTGATCACCGCTTCCCAGATGATGGCGGAGTACGTTGCCCCGCCCTCCTCGATCTTTGCCTGGCGGGCCTCTCGCACCTTGACCAACTCGGCGACCCGTCCGGAAGGCATGCAGGTGGGGCTCGTCTGGATGACAGCCTCTGTGTAGGCCGGAGTTTGCAGGAGCCCTGGCACCAGTACCTGCTGCCACTCCCGGATGTACGTCGCGTCGTCCTCCAGCGCGATGTGGTCGACGTAGTCCGGCCGCAGGTGTGCGGCGTGCTCCAGCCACCAGCCCCGGTTCTTGGAGTGCTTCGCCAACTCCTCCAGCTTGGAGCGTACTTCCGGGTCAGTGACGCCGTACGCCTCCAGCAGCAGCCGTACTTCGATGACGCGCGCGGTGACGTGCCCGGTCTCAAGACGGCTGACCCTGGCCTGACTTGACGCGATGACCTCGGCGGCTTGCGGCTGGTCGAACTTGGCGGCCAGCCGGTACTGCCTCAACGCCGTCCCCAAGCGCCTGCTGCGCACCGTCGGCCGTCCACCTGCGGGCGTGAGGCCTCCCCCCTCCTGCGGCAACGATGCCACACAGACTCGCGCCCTGAGGATACGTCACTCGATCGAGTGGACGAGTGAATGTATTCAGTTGAATGCATTGCGTGTGAGCCAGATACAGCGGTTCCCCGAACCGCGAGAGCCTCGGTCTCCCGTGCCCTCTGGCCCAGGGATGACGCATCGACTTTCAGGCCGCCGTCAGCACAGAAACCGCCGGCCGGCGCCTGATCACCAAAGACATCAGGGCCGCCGCCGCGCACAGGGCGCCGGAGGCGTACCAGACGAGGTCGTAGGAGCCGAAGACGTCGCGGGCGACGCCGCCGAGGTAGGCGACCACGGCCGCGCCGAGCTGGTGGGAGGCGAGCACCCAGCCGAAGACGATGGCGCTGTCCTCGCCGAACTGCTCCCGGCACAGGGCCAGCGTCGGCGGGACGGTGGCCACCCAGTCGAGGCCGTAGAAGACGATGAAGAAGAGCATCGGGGGGTGGACGGCCGGGCCCAGCAGCATCGGGAGGAAGAGCAGGGAGAGGCCGCGCAGGGCGTAGTAGACGGCCAGCAGGCGGCGTGGTTCGAAGCGGTCGGTGAACCAGCCGGAGGCGATCGTGCCGGCCACGTCGAAGACCCCGATGACCGCGAGCAGCGAGGCCGCCGTGGTGACCGGCATGCCGTGGTCGTGCTCGGCGGGCACGAAGTGGGTCTGGATCAGGCCGTTGGTGGAGGCGCCGCAGATCGCGAAGGTGCCGGCCAGCAGCCAGAAGGTGCCGGTGCGCACGGAGGTCGACAGCACCGTGAGCGTGCGGCGGGCGGCGCCCGTCACCGGTGGCGGCTTGGGCACGAACTCCTTTGCGCCGTACGGCTTCACGCCGAGGTCCGCCGGGTGGTCGCGGAGCAGGATCCAGACGAAGGGGACGACGGCCAGGGCGGCGAGGGACACCGTCACGGCCGCCGGGCGCCAGCCGTGGTGCTCGGACAGCCAGGACAGCACCGGCAGGAAGATCAGCTGGCCGGAGGCGGACGCGGCGGTGAGGATGCCGCTGACCAGTCCGCGCCGCTCGGTGAACCAGCGGTTCGTGACCGTCGCCGCGAAGGCGAGCGCCATCGAGCCGGAGCCGAGGCCCACGAGCAGGCCCCAGCACAGCCACAGCTGCCAGGCCGCCGTCATCCACACGGTCAGCCCCGAGCCGGCCGCGATCACGACCAGCGCGACGGCGACCACCCTGCGGATGCCGAACCGGTCCATCAGGGCGGCGGCGAACGGGGCGGTGAGGCCGTAGAGCGCGAGGTTGAGGGAGACGGCCGCGCCGATCGTGCCGCGCGACCAGCCGAACTCCTGGTGCAGCGGATCGATCAGCAGGCCGGGCAGCGAACGGAACGCGGCCGCGCCGATGATCGTGACGAACGTGACGGCGGCGACGAACCAGGCGCGGTGCACGCGCGGGCGCCGGGCGGGCGGGGCCGGTGGCGTCTGGCCGGGGGCTGCGGCTGGGCTTGTCTGAGTCACGTCATAGAGCCTCCGGTGTCCGGTCCCGCGCATCGAGTGGCCCGAAGGACAGCATTCGATAGGATCGGGCCATGGGTATCGACCGGAACACGGCCACCGCCACCACGGCGTCCGAGGAGTTCCGCCCGCACCGCGTCGCCGTCCTCGCCCTCGACGGCCTGCTCCCCTTCGAACTGGGCATACCGCACCGCATCTTCGGCCGCCCGAAGGACGAGCGGGGCCGGCCCCTGTACGAGGTGGTGACCTGCTCCGTGCGGCCGCCCGGACCGGTCGAGACGGACGCCGACTTCACGATCCACGTCGCCCACGGGCCGCAGGCCCTCGCCGAGGCCGACACGGTGATCGTCCCGGCGTCGTACGAGCTGGGCCCGGTCTTCGACGAGGGCCGGCTCACCGGCGAACTGGCCGCCGCCCTCGCCCTCGTCCGCCCCGGCACCCGTCTCGCCTCCATCTGCACCGGCGTCTACGTCCTCGCCGCCGCCGGCTACCTCGACGGCCGCCCGGCGACCACGCACTGGGCCGACGCCGAGCGCTTCCAGCGGCTGTTCCCGAAGGTCGAGGTGGACGCCGACGTGCTGTTCATCGACGACGGCGACGTGCTGACCTCGGCCGGGGTGGCCGCCGGGATCGACCTGTGCCTGCACATGGTGCGCCGCGACTTCGGCACGGCGGTCGCCAACGACGTGGCCCGGCGCACCGTCGTCCCGCCGCACCGCGACGGCGGCCAGGCCCAGTACATCCAGCGCCCGGTCCCCGACCCGCAGGTGGCGACCACGACCGCCGCCCGGGTCTGGGCGCTCGGCCGGCTGCACGAACCCATCCAGCTGCGGGACATGGCCGCGCAGGAGGCCATGTCGGTACGCACCTTCACCCGCCGCTTCCGCGAGGAGGCCGGGGTCAGCCCCGGCCAGTGGCTCACCCGGCAGCGCGTGGAGCTCGCCCGCCAGCTGCTGGAGACCAGCGACCTGTCCGTCGACCAGATCGCCCACGAGGCCGGCTTCGGCACGGCCCAGTCCATGCGCCAGCATCTCCAGCAGGCGCTCGGGGTGACACCGACCGCCTATCGCCGGACGTTCCGGAGCGGCGTCAGAACGTGAGCACCGCCCGTGCCACCCGCCCCGACTCCGCGTCGGCCCGCGCCTTCTCGAAGTCCTCCACGGGGTACACGGCCGTCACCAACTCGTCGAGCAGCAGCCGCCCTTGGCGGTACAGCTCGGCGTACAGGGGGATGTCCCGCTGGGGGCGCGAGGAGCCGTAGCGGCAGCCCAGGACCGACTTGTCCAGGAAGAGGGAGGAGACGAGGAAGGACGCCTCGGCACCGGCCGGCGGGACCCCGAGCAGGACTGCCTGTCCGTGCCGGTCGAGGAGGTCGATCGCCTGCCGGATCAGCTCGATGCGGCCGACGCACTCGAAGACGTGGTCCGCGCCCGTGGGCAGGACGTCCTGCACGCCGTCCGCAGAGGTCAGGAAGTCGGTCGCGCCGAACTGCCGGGCCGCCTCCGCCTTGGCCGGGTTGGCGTCCACGGCGACGATCCGCAGCGCCCCCGCGATGCGCGCGCCCTGGATGACGTTCAGCCCGATCCCGCCGGTGCCGATGACGACGACGCTGTCCCCGCGGTCCACCCGGGCCCGGTTCAGCACCGCGCCCACGCCCGTGAGCACCCCGCACCCGATGAGCGCGGCGGACGGGAGGGGGACGTCCGCCGGGATCGGTATCGCCTGGACGGCCTTGACGACCGTGCGTTCCGCGAAGGCCGAGTTTGCGGCGAACTGGTACACCGGCCCGGCGCTCCGCGTGAAGGGCCTGCCGGGGCGGCCGATGGCCTGCCGGCACATGGTCGGCCGGCCCCGGTCGCACTCCGCGCAGGTGCCGCAGTTGGCGAGCGTGGACAGCGCCACATGGTCCCCGGGCGCGACGTGCGTGACCCCGGGCCCGACCGCCTCGACCACTCCGGCACCCTCGTGCCCCAGCACCACCGGCACCGGGAAGGGAATCGTCCCGTCCACCACGGACAGGTCGCTGTGGCACAGCCCCGCCGCCGCGACGGCCACCAGCACCTCGCCGGGGCCCGGCTCCCGCACCGCGAGATCGTCGACCACCCGTACCTGTTCGCCGTCGAACACCACTCCACGCATCACACGGCCCCCTTGGGCTCTCTGGGCAGACCGAGCACGCGCTCGGCGATGATCGTGCGCTGGACCTGGTCGGAGCCGCCGTAGATCGTGTCGGCCCGGGAGAAGAGGAACAGCTGCTGGTCCGCGTCGAGTTCGTACGGCGCCGTGGGCGACCAGTCCGCCGGGCCCACCGAGGCCGCCGCTCCCCGGACCCGCACCGCCAGCTCGCCGAGGCGCTGGTGCCAGCCGGCCCAGAGCAGCTTGGCCACGCTGGGCGCGCCGGGATCGCCGGAGCCGCCGAGGGTGCGCAGGGCGTTCCAGCGCATGGTGCGCAGCTCGGCCCACTGCCGTACGAGCTGCGACCGTACGACGGGATCGGCCACGGCTCCGCTCTCCACGGCGCCCCGCACCACCCGCCCCAACTCCTGGGTGAAGCCGATCTGTTGGGCGATGGTGGACACCCCGCGCTCGAATCCGAGCAGGCTCATGGCGACCCGCCAGCCCTGCCCCTCGCCCCCGACGACGTGCTCCACGCGCGCGTGCGCCCCGTCGAAGAAGACCTCGTTGAAGTCGCTGGTACCGGTCAGCTGCCGGATGGGCCGGACCTCGATGCGGCCGGGCTGGTCCATGGGCACGAGCAGGAAGCTCAGCCCGTGATGGCGGCGGGAGTCCGGCTCGGTGCGGGCCAGTACGAAGCACCAGTCGGCCTCGTGGGCGAGCGAGGTCCAGATCTTCTGCCCGCTGATCCGGTACCGGCCCCCGTCCCGTACGGCCGCCGTCCGGATCCCGGCGAGATCGGATCCGGCCCCGGGCTCGCTGTACCCCTGGCACCACAGCTCCGTGCCGGCGGCGATCGGGGGCAGGAACCTCTTCTTCTGCTCGTCGCTGCCGTGTGCGACGAGGGTGGGTGCGAGCAGGTTCTCGCCGATGTGCCCGGACCGCCCCGGCGCCCCCGACCGCGCGTACTCCTCGGCCCAGGCGACCTGCTGGGTGAGGGTGGCGGTGCGGTTGCCGTATCCCGCCTCGGGCCAGCCGAGCCCGATCCAGCCGGCCGCGCCGAGGGTGCGCTCCCAGGTGCGCTTGTCGCGCGACGCGTCGGCGTGGGCAGCCAGCCAGGAGCGGGCCTCGGCACGGAACGCGTCGTCCTCTTCGCTGAATCCGAAATCCACGGGGACCGCCTCAGGCCGTCCGGGCACCGGACCGGGCATCCGGCCCGGCATCGGGGCGGACATCGGGGCGGACATCCGGCCAGGCATCGGACCCGACATCCGGCCGGATGTCGGACCGGGTCTCCGGCCGCGTGTCCCACCGGGCATCCGACCGGGCATCCAGCCCGGCATCGGACCCGGCATCCGGCCGGGTGCCGGACCGGGTGTCCGGCCACGTGTCGGACCGGGTGTCCGGCCGCGTGTCGGACCGGGTGTCCGGCCGGGTGTCGGACCGGGTGTCCGGCCGCGTGTCGGACCGGGCATCCGACCGGGTGTCCGACCGAGTGTCCGGTCGGGCGTTGGGACGGGAGCCCGACCGGGCCGCCCGCTCCATCGTCACCAGGCGGTCCAGCATCGGCATCGGGTCCGCGCCCACCGACCCCGGCAGCACCTCGGCTATCCGCTCCGGCGTCCAGGAGGAGCCCTCCGCATAGACGGAGCGCAGCTCCCGCGGCTGGGCCCACACCGCGATCTTCGGGCCCGCGACGGTGTACACCTGCCCGGTGATCCCCTGCTCCGCGGCCCCGTCGGACAGCAGGTACACCACCAGCGCGGCCACGTCCTCCGGCTCACCGATCTCGGCCAGCTCCATGGGGACGTTCGCCGACATCCGCGTACGGGCCACGGGGGCGACGGCGTTCGCGCTCACCCCGTACTTGTGCAGCCCCAGCGCGGCGCTGCGGACCAGCGAGATGATCCCGCCCTTCGCGGCGCTGTAGTTGGCCTGGGAGACCGAGCCCTGGTGGTTGCCGCTGGTGAAGCCGATCAGCGTGCCGGCGCGTTGCTGCCGCATCACCGCGGAGGCGGCCCGGAAGACGGTGAACGTCCCCTTGAGGTGGGTGGCGAGCACGGGGTCCCACTCCGCCTCGGTCATGTTGAACAGCATCCGCTCGCGCAGGATGCCCGCCACGCACACGACCCCGTCGAGCCGGCCGTACGCCGCGACCGCCGTGTCCACGACGCGCTGCCCGCCCGTCATCGTGGAGACGTCGTCGGCGACCGCGACGGCCTCGCCGCCCGCTGCCTCGATCTCCTTGACGACGGCCTCGGCGACCTCGCTCGTCGGTGCGGTGCCGTCGGTGGCGACCCCGTAGTCGTTGACGACGACCTTCGCGCCCTCGGCCGCCGCCGCGAGCGCGACCGCGCGGCCGATGCCGCGCCCGGCCCCCGTCACGGCGACCACCTTGCCTGCCAAGAAGTTCCCCACGCCCGGCCCCTTCCCGCGATTTCTGACGGTCCGTTAGATTCTATGGCCCGTCGGACGCACGGACACAAGCCCCGGGGAGGCACCGGATGACACTGCCGCAGGAGTTCCGCGAGATCGCGGGGCGCGTGAACAACTGGGGGCGCTGGGGGGCGGACGACGAGATCGGGACCCTGAACCTCGTCACCGACGAGGTCGTGCGCGCGGCCGCCGCCTGCGTCCGCACCGGCCGCCGCGTCCCGCTCGCCCTGCCCCTGCGGGAGGACGGCGTGCAGACCGGGATGATCCCGGGCCGGGTCAACCCGCTGCACGCCATGGTGCAGGTCAACCAGGAGCTGTTCGGCCCCGGCACGGTCGCGTGCAGCGACGACGTGGTGACCATGGGACTGCAGGCGGGCACCCACTGGGACGCGCTCACCCATGTCTCGCACTCCGGGAAGCTCTACAACGGCCGCCCGGCGCACACGGTCACGGCGCACGGCGGCGCCGAGTTCAGCGGGATCGCCACGGCCCGGCACGTCGTCTCGCGCGGGGTGCTGCTGGACGTGGCACGCGCGCGTGGCACGGACCGGCTGGCGGGGGGTCACGCGGTCACGCCGGAGGACCTGGAGGCGGCCGAGGAACTCGCGGGCACGCGCGTGCGTGCCGGCGACATCGTGCTCGTGCGGACCGGCCAGGTGCAGGTCTACCTGGCCGGGGACAAGCACGGGTACGGCTATCCGTCGCCGGGACTGTCCGTGCGTACGCCGGAGTGGTTCCACGCGCGCGACGTGGCGGCCGTCGCCAACGACACGCTCACGTTCGAGATATTTCCGCCCGAGATCGACGATCTGTGGCTGCCCGTACACGCGCTGGATCTCGTGGAGATGGGGATGCTCCAGGGCCAGAACTGGAATCTGGAGGAGTTGTCCACAGCCTGTGGAGAAGCGCGGCGGTACGCCTTCCTGCTGTCGGCGATGCCGGAGCCGTTCGTCGGCGCGACGGGCACACCGGTGGCGCCGGTGGCGATCCTGTGAGGCGGCGGACGCGGCGGGACCGGACGGCGGCGCACCCCCCGACGGCGCGTCTCCCCCACGGCCGTGCGCGCACGCCGCCATCCGATGCGACCCACACTCGGCGAGGGCCCCTGTCGCGGACCCTTGCCGTCCCCTCGCGGCGAATCGACGCCCACCAGCGTGTTCAGCCGGTCACGCGACGTCAACGGCGGTACGGGGATTTGTTACGTACGCCCACATCACGGACCGGGCGCACGGATGCGCCCCCGGCGCACCGCTGCACCGGGACCTACACCGCCTCGAAGGCCAGCCCCTCGTACGCGGACAGTGCGCCTCCGTACGCCAGTGCCGCACCCTCCCGGGGCTGCGAACAGCGGTCCAGTTCGCACCAGATGCTCTTGCCGGCGTCCTCCGGGCTCCAGCCCCAGCGATCGGCGAGGCAGTCCACGAGGGCGAGGCCCCTCCCGCCGGTGGCGTCACCGCGGGCGCAGCGCGGCACAGGGGCGCGCGAGCTGGTGTCGGCCACCTCGACCCGCACCGTGGCCGAGGCGGCTGCCTTCTCCGGTACGCCGGCCGGTCCGCCCGGCAGGGAGAGTCTCAGCACGGCCGGACGCCCCGTGTGCACCACGGCGTTGGTCACCAGCTCGGAGACGAGCAGGACCAGAGTCTCGGCCAGCGGCTCGTCGGCCGCTATACCGAACCCGGCGAGTCGCGAGAGCGCCCACCGCCTCGCCCGCCCCACCTCCGCGGGGTCGGGCCGGATCTCCAGCTGCACTTGAAGCACCTGCACCGCTCACACCATCCGAACCGGCGGACACATGACCCCGCACCGCCCGGCCGCCACGGCGTAAGCCGCGACGGCGATCACGACGAGGGCCACGATCGTAGCCATTTTCTGCATGGCCAGAACAACGGCCAGAGCGGGGATCACGGACCGTGATTCCCTGATGAGACAGCATGGTTGACGTACAGTCACCCCAACAAGCGCTTCGGGCATATTCCAGCGCGAAGGAGTATGTGTGAGGCATACTGTGCGACGCTCGTGCCGGGGAGTCGAACAGACGGCACACGACGTGGTGTACGACGCCGGGACCGCCCCGCGAGCGGCGGTGCGCACCGCTCCGCCCGGCATCGCCCCAGGGGCATCGCCGGCCCGGCTCGCGCTCACAGCCACTCGCATCTCACACAAGGTACCGGAGCGGGCGCCCGACTCCAGGCTGTTACGAGTCACACGATGGACACAACCGGGTATCAACGCTCTGTGACGCCATCTGGCCACGATCCGCGACATCTTGGGCCACGACTTTCCCGGCGCCGCAGTACAGGACGGTGCGGGCCGCTCAGCCGGCCAGCCGCGCCGCGAGCAGTTCCTCACTCTGCGTGCTCCCGCCACCACGCTCGGCCCGTACCCAGGCCCGCTTGAGATGCAGGTGGACGTCGGCTTCCCAGGTGAAACCCATGCCACCGTGCACCTGGAGACAGTCGCGCGCACCGCGTACGGCGGCCTCGTCGGCCAGCAGCCGGGCGGCGGCGATGTCGGCGGGATCGGCGGTGACGGCCGCCGCGTACACCGCCACTCGGGCGATTTCGCTCCGCACCAGCAGGTCCGCGCACAGATGCTGAACGGCCTGGAACGCCCCGATGGGCCGCCCGAACTGCTCGCGGGTCCGGGCGTGTTGCACGGCCAGCTCGCACACCCGCGCGGCAGTGCCCAGTTGTTCGGCGGCGGTCAGGAGGACGGCGACGGGATCGGCGGCGGGATCGCCGGCGGGTGCGGCGCCGGTGATCCGGTGCAGCGGGGTCAGCGGGTCGACCGACCGCACCGGTACGGACCCCGCCGTCTCCCCGAGCACCCGGTCCGCCGCCGCCAGCCACTCCACCAACTCCCCGTCCACGGCCGCCACCACCGTCTCGCCCGTGGCCGCGCCCGGTACGCGGGCGGCCGCGAGGTGCGTGGCGATCAGCGGGCCCGGCACCAGCGCCCGTCCCGCCTCCTCGAACGCCAGCACCGCCTCGGGCAGGCCCAGCCCGACCCCGCCGGCCGCCTCGGGCAGGCGCAGGGCGAAGAACCCCGCCCCGCCGAGCGCCCGCCACAGCGCCCGGTCGAGCCGCCCCGGCGCCGCCACGGCCGCCCGCAGCGCCTCCCGTCCGAAGCACCGGCCCAGCAGCTCCCGTACCCCCGCCTGCAACGCCCGCTGGTCGTCCGTGAGTTGGAACCGCACGCTCATCTCCCCCTCGGCAGGCCGAGGATCCGCTCGGCCACGATGGTGCGCTGGATCTGCGAGGTGCCGGCGGCGATCGTGTACGACAGGGACGACAGCCGGTCGAGCACCCACGGCCGGTCGAGGTCGAGGCGGCCGGGGCCGAGGACGTCCGCCGCCGCGTCGTACAGCTCCTGGCGGGCGTGCGAGTAGCGGAGTTTGAAGACCGAGGCGCCCGTGCCCGGCACCCCGCCGCTGGTCTCCGCCGCGCTCACGTTCCACTGGGTCAGCCGCCACAGCGCCCGGAACTCCGCCTCCAGCCGGCCGAGCCGGCCGCGCAGCACGGGGTCGTCCCAGCGGCCGTTCTCCCGTGCCGCGCGGGCGAGTTCGCCGAGTACCCGGCGGCAGGCCACCACCTCGCCGACGAAGGCCGTGCCCCGCTCGAAGGACAGGGTCACCATGGTCACGCGCCAGCCGTCGTTCTCCGCGCCGACCCGGTTGCCGGCCGGCACCCGCACCTCGTCCAGGAAGACCTCGGCGAACTCGGCCGAGCCGGCGAGGGTGCGCAGCGGCCGTACGGTGATCCCGTCGGCGTCCATGGGCATGGCCAGCCAGGTGATGCCCCGGTGCCGGGGCGCGTCCGGGTCGGTGCGCACGAGCAGTTCGCACCAGTCGGCGACCTCGGCGTGCGAGGTCCAGATCTTGGACCCGCTCACCACGTAGTCGTCGCCGTTCCGCCACGCGCGCGTGCGCAGCGCGGCGAGGTCGGACCCCGCGTCCGGTTCGCTGAACCCCTGGCACCACACCTCCTCGCCGCGCAGGATCGGCGGCAGCCAGCGCGCCCGCTGCCCGGCCGTGCCCTCGGCGGCGATGGTCGGCCCGGCGTGCAGCAGGCCGACGAAGTTCGCCCCCACGTAGGGCGCCCCCGCGCGCTCGGTCTCCTCCAGGAAGATCAGCCGGGTGGTCGGGGAGGCGTCCCAGTGGACCTCGGCGTACCCGGCGTCGTGGAGCGTCCGCTGCCAGCCGAGGTCGTACGCCCGGCGCGCGGGCCAGTCGCCGGGGGACGGCTTCGCCGGCAGGGTGGGCAGCACCTTGGCGAGCCACTCGCGCAGCCGGGCCCGGAACTCCTCCTCCTCGGGTGTGTACGAGAGGTCCATTACTTGTCGAAGTCCAGGTCGAGCATGCGGATGGCGTTGCCCCGCATCAGCTTGTAGACGGTCTCGTCGTCCAGGCCCTTCACATGGTCGAGGGCGACCTCCTTGGTGTGCGGGAAGGTCGAGTCGACGTGCGGGTAGTCGGTCTCGAAGGTGGCGTTGTCGCGGCCGACGACGTCGATCGAGGCGACGCCGTGCTTGTCGCGGAAGAAGCAGCAGTAGATCTGCCGGTAGTAGTACGTCGACGGCGGCTCGGGGATCAGGTCCCTGACCCCGCCCCAGGCCCGGTGCTCCTCCCACACGTCGTCGGCGCGCTCCAGGGCGTACGGCACCCAGCCCATCTGGCCCTCGCTGTAGGCGAGTTTGAGCTGCGGGAACTTCACCAGGACCCCGCTGAAGAGGTAGTCCATCATCGAGGCCATCGCGTTGTTGAAGCTGAGCGAGGCCTGGACGGCGGGCGGGGCGTCGGGGGAGGCCGCGGGCATCTGCGAGCTGCTGCCGATGTGCATGTTGACGACCGTGCCGGTCTCCTCGCAGACGGCGAAGAACGGGTCCCAGTGGCCGGAGTGGATGGACGGCAGCCCGAGGTGGGTGGGGATCTCGGAGAAGGTGACCGCCCGCACCCCGCGCTCGGCGTTGCGCCGGATCTCGGCGACCGCCAGTTCCACGTCCCACAGCGGGATGAGGCACAGCGGGATCAGCCGCCCCCCGCTGTCCCCGCACCACTCCTCCACCATCCAGTCGTTGTAGGCGCGCACGCAGGCGAGGGCGACCTCCTTGTCGTGCGCCTCGGCGAAGGTCTGGCCGCAGAAGCGCGGGAAGCTCGGGAAGCAGAGGCTGGCCTCGACGTGGTTGAGATCCATGTCCGCGAGGCGCGCGGCGGGGTCCCAGCAGCCGCGCCGCATCTGCTCGCGCGTGATCCCCTCCAGCGTCATCTCGTCACGGTCGAACCCGACGGCGGCGATGTTGCGCTTGTACGGGAACTTCAGGTCCTCGTAGATCCACCAGTCCGTCGGCTGCCCCGCCGGGTCCATGGTGATCTGGTACTTCCCGGCGACGTAGGCCAGTTCCCCGATCCCGGCGGTCAGCGGCTTGGGGCCCCGGTCCCGGTACCTGGCCGGGAGCCAGGTCTCGAAGAGGTGGGCGGGCTCGATCACATGGTCGTCGACGCTGATGATGCGGGGCAGTTCGGTCATGGTTTCCCCTCCGCGTTCCCCTCCGGACGGACAGTACTTATCTGATGACCCGTCAGATAGCATGACACCTGACGGACCGTCAGCCAAGCAGTCAGGGGGGCACCCGTGAACGAGACCCCGCACACTCTGGGTTCCGCGCCGACCCTGTGGGACCTGGTGGACCGCCGGGCCCGCCGCACCCCCGAGCGGCCGGCCCTCCTCCAGGGCGAGCACCGGCTGACCTTCGGCGAGCTGCGCTCACGCGCCGAGCGGGTCGCGGCGGGCCTGTACGCCATGGGCGTCCGCCCCGGCACGGTGGTGGCCTGGCAGCTGCCCACCCGCGTCGAGACCGTCCTGCTGTCCCTGGCGCTGGCCCGCCTGGGCGCCGTACAGTCCCCGGTCATCCCCTTCTACCGGGACCGCGAGGTCGGCTTCGCGCTGCGCGCGTCGAGGGCGGAGTTCTTCGCGGTCCCGGGCGTGTGGCGCGGCCACGACCACACGGAGATGGCGCGGCGCCTCGGCGCGAAGGGAATCTTCGAGGCGTACGACGGGAGCACCCTCCCCGACGGCGACCCCTCGGCGCTCCCCGCCCCGCCCGCCGAGGGCACCTCGGTCCGCTGGATCTACTGGACCTCGGGCACCACCTCCGATCCCAAGGGCGTGCTGCACACGGACCGCTCACTGATCGCGGGCGGCTCCTGCCTGGCGCACGCGCTGCGGCTGACGGCCGGCGACGTGGGCTCGATCGCCTTCCCCTACGCCCACATAGGCGGCCCCGACTACCTGGTGATGCTCCTGCTGTACGGCTTCCCGGCGGTGCTGTTCGAGCACTTCGCGCTGCCGGACGCGCTCGCGGAGTACCGGCGGCACGGGGTGACCGTGGCCGGCGGTTCGACGGCCTTCTACTCGCTGTTCCTCGCCGAGCAGCGCAAACGGCCACGGGAGAAGCTGATCCCGACCCTGCGGCTGCTCGCGGGCGGCGGCGCCCCGAAGCCGCCGGAGGTCTATCACGCCGTCGTGCGCGAGATGGACGTCCAGCTCACGCACGGGTACGGCATGACCGAGGTCCCGATGATCACTATGGGCGACCCGCAGGACACCGCCGAGAACCTGGCGACGACCGAGGGCCGCCCCCCGCGGGGCATGGAGATCCGGATCGCCGACGGCGAGGTCCGGCTGCGCGGCGAGGCCGTCTGCCAGGGCTACCTGGACCCCGCCCAGACGGCCGCCGCCTTCGACGCCGAGGGCTTCCTGCGCACCGGTGACCTCGGCCATGTCACGCCCTCCGGCCATCTGGTCCTCACCGGACGCCTGAAGGACGTGATCATCCGCAAGGGCGAGAACATCTCGGCCAAGGAGATCGAGGACCTGCTCGCCACGCATCCGCTGGTCACGGACGCGGCGGTGATCGGACTGCCTGACGCGGACCGGGGCGAGCTGGTGTGCGCGGTCGTGGAACAGCCCCCGGGGGCCGAGGAGTTGACCCTGCCCATGGTGGTCTCCTACCTGCGGGCCGGCGGCCTCTCCGTGCACAAGCTGCCGGAACGGCTGGAGGTGCTGGAGGCGCTGCCGAGGAACGAGACGCTGCGGAAGGTGCTGAAGTACAGGTTGCGGGAGCGGTTTTCACAGCGCGCGGACACCACGCGCCATGCCGGGCAGGGAAGTTGACTTCCCTGCCCGACCTGGCCGGGATCCGGTTCAGATCTGGTCGATGGACCACCAGACCTCGGCGACGTTGGAGTCGGGTTCGAGGACGACGCCGTAGGTGCAGGCGGGATCCCAGGCGTACATGTAGATGCCGTCGGCGGTATGTCGGGTCCACCGCGTTGGCGGCCGGGACGGTCACTGCGCCCAGCAGGGCGGAGAGCAGGCCGTGAGGATCCCCTGAATGAAGAGCCCTTTCTGCCGTATCGAAGAGGTAATGATTCGCCGGGTTTCTTCGCTTGTTTCATGCCATCGGGTGCTTTGCGCCCTTCAAACGGGAAGTCCCGGTGGTGTGGAGGCAGATGCCCCGGCCGTTCGGTCCGACCGCATCGAGTGGATCCCGCTCAAGGCCGGCGCACTCCCCTCGGTCCTCACATCCGGCTCAGCCCCGCCGTCGCGTACAGCACGTCCCTGATCGCCTGGCGGTCGCCGTCCTGACCCGCGGCTGCCTCCTCCGGGGGGATGTGGCCGGCGGCCAGGCGGCAGAACTCCACGCCGTCCAGGGCGACATGGGCCACCTCGAACTCCGCGGAGCCCACCGCCGCCGGGGAGTCCAGCGGGATCAGCCACTCGCCGCCGGCCGCGCCCTCGATCTCCAGCCGCAGGCTGCGGCCGGGGGCGCCCGCCGCGACCAGGTGCGGGGTGGTGCCCGGGGCGGAGCGGCCGGTGCGGCGCCGCTCGGCGAGCGCGGCAGGGAGCATGCGGGCCGTGAGGTCGATCATCTTGTTGAGATGCCGGGGCGCGGGCGGGTCGTAGGGGTAGTCGACCGCCTCCGCGATGTCCTCGGCGTGCACCCAGCACGCGAAGGCGCGGTCCAGCATCGCGTCGTGCAGCGGGAGGGAGAAGTCGCCGTACGACACCGGGAGTCCGCCCGCGTGGCTGCCCGTGAAGGCCACCGTGCGCACCAGGCTGTGGCTCTGCTCCCGCCAGGGGCCGCGCACCGAGCGCGTGGGCGGGAAGTGGGAGGTCCGCCAGTGCGCCTCGGTGCGCTCCGCCGGGCCCGTCGGACAGGTGCCGTCCGTGCCGGTGGCCTCGGTCAGAGGGTCCTCCAGGCCGAGTGCCAGCGCGATCATGCCGTCCACCGACAGCAGGTGGGCGATCACCCCGGCGACGGTCGTACGACGGCTCGTCGCGGTGTCGCCCTCGAACCAGCGCAGCCGGACCGGTGCGTGCCACTCGGCGTCCCCGAAGTCCTGGAGGAGGGCGTCGAGTCGGGCGGTCTCGGCGTCGTACGGCGCCGCCCAGAGTGGCAGCGGGATACGGGGCGGGCGGCGGTCCAGGCAGTTCTCCAGGACGCGGGTGCGCAGGCCCGGGTCCAGGTCGAGGCTTTCCGGCTGATGCAGCAGGCCGATGGCCTCGCGCAGCCGGCGGGCCTCGTCCGCACAGCTTCCGCAGGAGCCCAGATGGTCCTCGACGGCCGCCGTCTCCGCCGCCGAGCAGGCGGCCAGCGCCCAGGCGCCGAGGAGCGACTTCAGGACGTCGTGCGGCAGGTCGAGCGGCACGGGGGCGGGATCTCCCAGGTCGGCGAGGTCGGGCAGGGGCCGTCCGTCGTCCTCCACGGAGGCGCGGGGCGTCGGTATGCGCGGGCGGTCCGGCACGGGCGCGCCGGAGCCGGGCGTCAGCTGTCCCGGGCCGTCGCCGGAGCCGTCGCCGTCGCGCCGGCCGGGGTGACCGCCGTGCTCCGCGTCTCTCCTGTGCTCCTCCTCGGGTCCCCCGTGCTCGTCGTGCGCCTCGAACCGGTCCGCGCCGCTCACACCGCACCCCCGTATCCCGGAGGCGCCCCGGCGTCGTGGGCGGTGGAGAGCAGTTGCAGGCCGAGGCGGAGCCGGCGGCGGGCCTCGTCCTCCGTGACGCCGAGGTCGACGGCGGTCTGGCGGTAGTCCCGGCGCTGGAAGTAGGCCAGTTCGAGCGCGGCGCGCAGCGGGGCGGGCATGGAGTGGACGATGAAGTCGGCGCGGGCGGCGACCGAGGCGCGCCGGACCTTGCGCTCCAGTTCCTCGGCGGCGCCGGCCTCCCGGGGCAGCGCGGCGGTCTCGCAGTCGCGCAGCCGCTGCACCGCGAGCCGGTGGGCCACGCCGGCCACCCAGGAGCGCAGCGGGCCCTGCCTGGGGTCGTAGCTCTCGGGGTGCTCCCAGACGTGGGCGAAGACCTCGCGGGTGACGATGTCGGCGGCCTTCTCGTCGCCGAGGACGCGGTGGGCGAGGTTGTGCACCAGCGAGGCGAACCTGTCGTACAGCTCGCCCAGGGCGGCGGCCTCGCCACGGGCGAGACGCTGCTGCATCTTGCGGTCCCAGCGGGGCGGTACGTTCTTCGCGGCCATGCGGTCCCCTCCCCTCGCCCGTGCTCCGGCCCTACAGCGTCTCTGCACCGTCTTCTCGAATGTAGTCGGCACCTCTGACAGTGCACGCCCCTTTGTGTCAATGCGCGCCCCGCGAGGCACCGCAGGTGATAGTGCCCTCTTCACATATTCTTCACACAGAGCGTGGGCATCTACACGACATCTCTGATCGAACACGATCGATAGTGACCGAAACAAGCCCCTTGTCGATCGCGTCCGGTTTCCTGCTCGACGTTTCAGGGAACGGCCGCTGGGCAGCCGCGCGGAAAGCAAGCGTAGGAACTGCTTCCGTTTTCTGGCGGCTCAGGCGGTTCCGGGAGTTCCGGCGAGCGGAGGGGCATAGCCGTGGCATTCAACGTGACCGGCGTCGAACAGGGCGAGTGGGCCGTCCTGCGGGTGTCCGGGGAACTGGACCTGATGACCTCGCCGGTGCTGCGCCAGCGGGTGCACGACGTCGTCGCCGACGGGCACCACAGCCTCGTCGTGGACCTCTCCGACGTGTTCTTCTGCGACTCCAGCGGGGTCGGCGTCCTCATCGCCGCCCGCCGGCTGATCCGCTCCTGTCAGGGCCGGCTGCGGCTGATCCTGCCGGACCGGGGCGCGGTCGACGGTTCCCACGTCAACCGGGTCCTCGGCGCCCTCGGCGTCCGCCGCCTCTTCGACGTCCGCCCCGACCTCGACTCCGCCACGTCCGACGAGGCGGACCCGCTGTCGGCCTGACGCGCCGCCGCACCCCGCGTCGCAGCGTGCCCCGCTCTTCGCGACAAGTCCACACATCTGTCGCAGGATTCCCCCGGTCTTGGCACAACCGCCGGTTTCCCGCCATCTTCCGGCCACCCGCGTCGTACGCTCCGAGCGAGATCGACCGACGTATACGTAAGGCGGCCCGAACAGACATGGTCAGCACCGAGTACGAGCGCAGGATCGCCGCCCGGTTCTCCACCCTCGACCAGGACGGCAACGGCTGGATCGACCGCGAGGACTTCAGCGCGGCGGCCAAGGCGCTCCTCGCCGAGTTCACCGTGCCCGCCCGCTCCGCCCAGGGGCAGGCGCTCTACGCGGGCGCGGAGGCGTTCTGGCAGGGCATGGCCGGCATCGCGGACCGGGACGGCGATCAGCGCATCACCCGTGAGGAGTTCGTCACCGGCGCGGTCAAGCGCCTGCGCGACACCCCCGCCCGCTTCGCCGAGATCGCCCGCCCGTTCCTGCACGCGGCGCTGGCGGTGGCCGACACGGACTCCGACGGCCGGATCACGGTCGCGGACACGGCCCGGGGGCTGCGGGCCCTGCGCGTGCCGGACGCCGTGGCCGGGGCGACCGCCGCCGCCCTCGACACGGACGGCGACGGCGTGATCGGCGAGGCGGAGATCGTGCCGGCGTTCGCGGGGTACTTCACGATCCCCGAGTGACCCCGCAACACCACGACACCGCCAGGACCACCGCGACCACCACCCGGCCTCGACACAGACGACCACCGCACGAACAGCGAAGCCGAGATCATGCCCGCCTTCGCGAACTACTTCACCATCGCCCAGTGACCCCGCAACACCACGACACCGCCGGGACCACGGCGACCACCACCCGGCCTCGACACGGACCACGGCCGCATGATCGGCGAGGCCGAGATCGTACCCGCGTTCGTGAAGTACTTCACGATCCCCGAGTGACCCCGCAACACCACGACACCGCCAGGACCACCGCGACCACCACCCGGCCTCGACACAGACCACGGCCGCATGATCGGCGAGGCCGAGATCGTACCCGCGTTCGTGAAGTACTTCACGATCCCCGAGTGACCACCGCCCGGCGGCCGGGGGGTGCTAGGCGAAGACGACCGTCCGCCGGCCGTTGAGCAGGATCCGGCGCTCGGCATGCCACTTGACCGCCCGCGCCAGCGCCTGGCACTCCACGTCCCGGCCGATGGCCACCAGTTGGTCCGGGGTGACGTCGTGTCCCACCCGCTCGACCTCCTGCTCGATGATCGGCCCCTCGTCGAGGTCGGCCGTCACGTAGTGGGCCGTGGCGCCGATCAGCTTCACACCGCGCGCGTGGGCCTGGTGGTACGGCTTGGCGCCCTTGAAGCTCGGCAGGAAGGAGTGGTGGATGTTGATGATCCGGCCGCTGAGCTGCTTGCACAGGTCGTCCGAGATGACCTGCATGTAGCGGGCGAGGACGACCAGTTCGACGTCCTCCTCGCGGACGATCTCCAGCAGCTGGGCCTCGGCGTCCTGCTTCGTGTCCTTCGTCACCGGGATGTGGTGGAAGGGGATGTTGTACGAACCCACCAGTTCCTGGAAGTCCGTGTGATTGGACACCACGCCCACGATCTCCACCGGCAGCGCACCGATCCGGGCCCGGAAGAGCAGGTCGTTCAGGCAGTGCCCGAACTTGCTGACCATGAGCAGGATGCGCATCTTCGCGTCGGCCTCGTTGATCTGCCAGTCCATGCGGAAGGAGTCGCCGATCGCCGCGAAGCTCGCCCGCAGCTTGTCCACCGTCACCGGCTCCTCGGCCGAGAAGTGGACGCGCATGAAGAACAGACCGGTGTCGTGGTCGCCGAACTGCTGGCTGTCCTCGATGTTGCAGCCGGTCATGAAGAGATAGCTGGACACCGCGTGCACGATGCCCTTCTTGTCCGGGCAGGAGAGGGTGAGGACGTACTGGGCCGACGGCGCGGCGGCGGGCGCGGACTGCTCGTTCATGCACCACAGGGTCTCATGTCGACCACCCGCCGTGGGCGATCGTCCGCGGGACGGAACGGCGCCCCGGCCCAGGAGGTCCTACGGGGTCCTCGGCGGATCTCGGCAGTTCTAGGCGGTCCGCGTCAGGATGCGCAGCACTTCCAGCGTCTTCGGCGGCGTCTCCGGGTCCTCCCCGTCGCTCACCGACATACGGACGTGCGCGTCCCGCGCCGCCCGCACCGCCTCCGGCCAGCCCTGGTGGTCGAGATACGCGGAGACCTGCGCGTCCGGACCGACCTGGTGCATGATGCGCAGCACCCGCAGCACGGCGGTGTCCACGAGCGCCGCCTCCTGCGAGTCCCGGAATATCGTGCCGACGTATTTCTCCGCGGACCAGTTGTCCAGCCAGGTGTCCTCCACCAGCCGGTACACGGCGTCGGTGACGTCGCCGTACCCGTCCACGCCGGCCAGCCAGACGTCGCGCTGGAACACGGGGTCGGAGAGCATGTGCAGGGCCGAACGCACGTTGCTGCGCCAGCGCCACCACGGCATGTCGCTTAGAGGCATGCCGCCCATGGTGGAGGAGCGACGGCCGCGACGGGAAGAGTTCTCCGAACCTTGCACGGTCATCGATCGTACGTTCCTCGCCACACGCGTCTCACCGGCCCCCGTAATTCACCTCGACGTCACCTTTCGTTGACCGAGGGTCACTCCCGGGTTAGTGATGTGAGGGAAGCGTGGGCGCACATGACCGGCAGGCCGCGCAACCGCACCACCCTCCCCCGCTCCTTCTCCCGGCCCGTCAGAGCCGCCGCGCTGTCCACGGGCGCCGTGGCCCTCTGCGCGTCGCTCACCGCCGGATGCGGGGTCATCCCCGGTGCCACGGGGGGCTCCGGGGATGACCCGATCAAGGTCATGACCTGGGCGCCGGAGAACACCGACGCCACCAACAAGCCCGGCATGCCCGCGATGGCCCGCGCCTACGGCAAGTGGATCAACGCCCACGGCGGGATCGACGGCCGCAAGCTGGAGATCCTGACCTGCAACGACCACAACGACAGCGTGGCCGCCGCGCAGTGCGCCCGGCAGGCCGCCCAGGAGAACGTCGTCGCGGTCGTCGGCTCCTACAGCCAGTTCGGCGACTCCTTCCTCTCCCCGCTGGAGAGCGCCGGCATCCCGTACATAGGCGGCTACGGCGTCACCACCGACGAGTTCACCGGCCAGATGTCGTACCCGGTCAACGGCGGCCAGCCCGCCCTGCTCGCCGGCCTCGGCCGCGCCCTCGCGTCCACCTGCGGAAACGTCGCCCTGGTCCGCCCCGACAGCATCGCCGGCGACGAGCTGCCCCCGCTGCTGGACTCGGGCCTGAAGGCGGGCGGGCACGCGAACGCCGACGACGAGATGGCCGAGGAGGACGCCACCGAGTACAGCACCCAGTCCGACCGGGCCCTGCGCGAGGCCACCAGGGACGTGCTGCACAAGGGCTGTGTGGTGCCCGCCCTGGAGGACCGCACGGACACCTTCATGGACTCCTTCCGCCGGGCCCGCGAGAACTACCCCGACGTGCGCATGGCGACCGTCCTCGGCAGCGTCGACCAGACCCTGATCAACTCCACGGGCGGGGCCGAGGGGCCGTACGAGGGGTCGTACATCACCAGCTGGTACCCGCCGGCGACGGACGCGCGCTGGGACCTGATGAAGAAGGTGATCAACGAGGAGGCCTTCGGCGACAACCGCATCGACCCCGCGGACGCCGGAGTGCAGACCACCTGGATCGCCTACACCGTGCTGAAGGCCGTGCTGGACAAGATCGGCTCCGGTGGCGTCACCGCCGACTCCGTGCGCCGCACGCTCAACGACGGCCTGCACGTCTCCACGGGCGGCCTCACCCCGACCCTGACCTGGCCCTACGAGGGCAAACTCGCCTCCGTCGGCTTCCCGCGGCTGGTCAACGCGAACGTCACCCTGGAGGTCGTGCAGAACGGCGAGCTGGTCGCGGCCCGCAAGGGCACCGGCGGCGTCGGCGGGACCGCCGACATGACGCAGACGCTGGAGAACGCCCAGGTGCAGTGAGCGCCGCCGGCCCCGGCGGGAGTACGGGTGCCGACGGCGGTACGGGTCACAGGCCGCGGCTCAGCGGCCGCGGCTCACAACTGGGTGGGCTGGCGCTGGGTCAGGCCGTACTTCTGCGCGATCGCGTTCCACAGCCCGGCCGCCTTCGCCTTCTGCTCGCTGGCGGTACCGCTGGCCCGGTTGCCCGCCTGGGCCTCCCCGGTGACCTTGGCATGGCCCTTGCGGCAGCCCTTGTGCTGGCCCTTGACCTGGTCGGCCCAGGCCGCGTAGTGGTTGTCGGCCGCGGCGGAGGCCTGCCAGGCCTGGGTCAGCGCGCCGGTCAGGGCGGCGTTGTTCGGCAGCTTGTCGACGGCCAGCGTGCCGAGCCGAGTGACCAGCCCGTCGCGCTGCTTGGCCGCGGCGCGCAGGTCGGCGGCGGAGCCGTCGAGGTTGTCGCACCCCTTGACGGCGGCCACCGCGCTGATCACCGAGGCGCGGCTGCTGCCGCTGTCGGCGAGCAGCTTGTCCAGCTCGACCGCCTGCTGCCGGGCCGGGTCGGCGCCGGGCGCGGCGGAGCCCTGGCCCGCGGCCGGGGACGTGGCGGCGACCGTCTTGCTGTCGGTGCCCTTGCTGCCGCCGTCGCTGAGGAGCGCGCCGGCGCCCACGCCGATCACGACGATACCGACGCCGATGCCCGCGATCAGCGGCACCCGCGACTTCCGCCGGGGCCGGTCGTCGTCGTGCGCCGGGTCGTACGCCGGCTGCTGCGCCCCGTACGACGTCTGCGACTGGCCGTACGACGGTTGTGCCGGGGCGTGCGCCTGGGCGGGGCCCTGGTAGCCGCCCGGCGATTCGACGCGCGGCAGCTGCTGGGTGGACCCGGCCACGCCGTCGGCGCCCGCCGGGCCGCTGCGGAAGAGGTTGTCGAACTCGGCCGGCGGCTGCCGGTCCCCGCCCTGGGCCTGGGCCGTGTACGGCGGGATGTACTGGGTGGCCTCCGCGTCGGACGACGCGGGCGCCGGCTGCTGCGGCGTGACACCGAGGTAGCGGGTCTCCTCACCGCTCGCCTCGGGCGGCAGGGCGCCGGGGGTCACCGGGGGGATGTACTGCGTCGCACCGTCGGCCGGAGCGGCCTGCACGGGCGGTATGTACTGGGTGGCGCCCTCGTCGGCGGGGCCGGGTACGGCCGGGACCGGCGGTATGTACTGCGTGGCACCGTCGGCCGCCGGGGGCAGCGCGCCGGGCCGGGCGGGCGGCACGGCGGGCGGCAGCGGCGCGGCGCCGGCCGGGGCGGCATGCGCGCCGTGCGCGGCGGTCTGCGGGTACTCCGGCTGGTGCTGCTGCGGCTGCGGGTACTCCGGCTGGTGCTGGTACGGCGCAACCGTGCCGTACGCGCCGCCCTGGCCGCCGTACGACGGGGCCGGGGCCCCCTCGGGCGGCAGCGCGCCGGGGCTCGCCGCGGGCGCCTCCCACTGCTGGGCGGCCGCCGGGGGCCAGCCCTGGCCGGGCTGGGACGGCTGCTGTCCGGGCCCCCAGGATCCGCTCCAGGCCTGCCCGCCGGCGGGGGCGGCGGGAGCGGGCGCGCCGGTCATGCCGGGCAGCACGGGCTCGCCTCCGTCGGAGGGCAGCACGATGCCTTCGCGCGCGTTCTGCGCCGCGGGCTCCTCGCGTTGTCCACTCTGCGTCACCGGGACTCCTACTAATGGGGGACCTTGTGAATCGTCGGGTCACGCTACCGGGTCCCCCGAGCCGGGTGCCACGCAGCTCAGGGCACGACCTCGATCCCTGTGAGAGTGGTAACAAAACCGCCCCGCAATGCGCAGTACAAGGGCACATGTCACACCCGGGGGTTCCGTTTCCCGGGTGTTCACCGCATCGCGGGGCCGGTGTTCAGGCGGCCTGCTGGAGATCGAGACGCGCCCCGAACTCCCTTACCACCGCCTCCTCCCCGAACGGCTCCAGCCGCTGCTGGAGATCCTCCAGATACTCGGCGCCCCGGTTGGAGCGCAGCGACTGGAGCAGCTCGACCGCCTTCAGGCCGGTGGTGCAGGCCTGTTCGATCTCGCGCTGCTGCACCTGGGCCGTGGCGAGCAGCACATAGCCGATGGCGCGCCGGCGGGCCCGGTGCTCGGGGTGCCCGGCCAGCGACTGCTCGGCGTACCGGGCCGCCTGCTCGGCCTGACCGAGGTCGCGGTGGCAGTGCGCCAACTCGTCGGCCAGATAAGCCTCGTCGAAGTGCCGGATCCAGGCCGGGTCGTCCCCGGAGGCGTCGTCCGCCTGCTCCATCGCCGTGACCGCGCGCCCGGTGGCCGTCTGTGCCGCGCGCGCGTCACCGAGCAGGGCGTGCCCGCGCGCCTCGGCCGCGTGGAACATCGCCTCCACCCGCGGCGTCACCTGCCCGCGCGCGCCCTCCTGCGCCGCCCGCGCCAACTGGGAGATCTCGCGCGGGTTTCCGAGCTGCGCGGCGAGGTGGCTCATGGACGCGGCGAGCACGTAGCCGCCGTAGCCGCGGTCCCCGGCGGCCTGGGCGAGCCGCAGCGACTGGATGTAGTACCGCTGGGCCAGGCCGGGTTGGCCGGTGTCCACCGCCATGTAGCCGGCCAGCTCGGTCAACCGGGCGACGGCGGCGAAGAGTTCGCGCCCGACCGCCTCCCGGTAGGAGCCGGCGAGCAGCCCGGAGACGACGCTGTTGAGGTAGTGCACGACGACCGGCCGGACGTGTCCGCTGCCGAACTGGTGGTCCAGGTCGGTCAGCGCCTGTGTCATGGACCGTACGGCGGCGACGTCGGCCTGGCCGACTCTCGGGCCCGCCTGCCGGGCCACCTGGGAGTCCGGCGCCGAGATCAGCCAGTCGCGGCTGGGCTCGACCAGCGCGGAGGCGGCGACGGAGGAGCCGGACAGGAAGTCCCGGCGCCCCACGTCGCTGCGCCACAGCTCGCAGACCTGCTCGATGGCCCCCAGTACCGTCGGCGAGAACTGGAGACCGACCCCCGAAGCGAGGTTCTTGCCGTTGGCCATGCCGATCTCGTCGATCGTGACCGTACGGCCGAGCTTGCGCCCCAGCGCCTCCGCGATGACGGCCGGCGCCCGGCCCCGCGGCTGCTGGCCGCGCAGCCAGCGGGCCACGGACGTCTTGTCGTAGCGCAGGTCGAGTCCGTGCTCCGCCCCGCACATGTTGACCCGCCGGGCCAGCCCGGCGTTCGAGCATCCCGCTTCCTGGATGAGTGCCTGCAGCCGTTCGTTCGGCTGCCTCGCCACGAGAGGCCTTGCGGCCATGTACAACCCCCTGTGATGCGTTGCGATCCCCTGGAGCAAAGATCCGGCCGAGTCGATCCGTTCGGAAAGATCACTGCCCAGCTGACATACCGTCAATGCGCGACATGTGCGGTTTGCCGGGGTAAAGACGGTTGCCAACCCCCTACCTGGCTACCCACCCCACGCCCCGCTTCCCCCCACGCGCCCCCGCACGTGCACCCATGCGCCCCGGCTGCGGAATCGATGCTCCTCCCCCGCGCGCGGTACGGCCGTAACTCCAGGTGGGCACGGGAGTTGAGAGGAGCGTGGAAGAGACGATCGCGGGCGCCCCGAACAGTCAGATGACCGGTCAGATTCCGCAGCAGCGTGGGGAAACGCTGCTGGAGACCGCCGTACGGTACGCCGAGGAGCGGCACTGGGACGTGGTCCCCGGCACCTGGCTGGAAGCCGCCGACGGGCGGCAGCACTGCTCGTGCGGCGACGTCTCCTGCTCTGCGCCGGGTGCGCACCCCGCGCGCCCCGACTGGCCGACCCAGGCGACCGGCAGTGCGACCGTCGCGCGCCGGATGTGGCAGAAGCAGCCGACCGCGTCGATCCTGCTGCCGACGGGACGGACCTTCGACGCGCTGTCCGTCCCGGAGAGCGCGGGGTTCCTGGCGCTGGCCCGGATGGAGCGGATGCAGCTGACGCTGGGGCCGGTGACGCTCGCGCCGGACCGGCGGATGCAGTTCTTCGTGCTGCCGGGCGGCTGCGCGAAGGTGCCGGAGCTGGTGCGCAAGCTGGGCTGGTCGCTGTCGTCCCTCGACCTCGCGGCCCTGGGCGAGGGCTCCTACGTCGCCGCCCCGCCGACCCGCTTCGGCTCCCGCGGCGCCGTCCAGTGGGCGTGCCGCCCGACCCCGGCGAACCGATGGCTGCCGGACGCGGAGGAGCTGATCTCCCCGCTGGCGTACGCGTGCGGAAGGGACCGGTAGGCGTTCGCCCACGCGTGTGCCGGGTTTCCGTTCCGTCGGCGGGTGCGGGTGGTTCGTGGCTTGTCACGCAGTTCCCCGCGCCCCTTGGGTCGGCGAGCATCAACATGCCTGAGGGGCGCGGGGAACTGCGCGAGAACCCACCGCCCACCCGCACCCGCCGACGAAGCAGCAGCCCGGCAGACGCGCAGCCCCTCAATCCCCGAGCAACGAATCAAGAAACGGCAGCACAGCCGACCGCCAAGCCACCGGCCGGTCGTAGTGGGCCAGGTGCCCCGCGTCCGTCACTTCCGCGTACTCCCCCCGGGGCAGCACCCGCACCATCTCCTGCGCCTCCGCGCGGCCCAGCTCGCCGTCCAGGCCGCGGACGACCAGCGCGGGGCACCGGACCTGGGCCAGCTCCTCCCAGTGGGCGTCGTACACCCATGTCTCGCGGGAGTTGAGCATCTGCTCCGGCTCGAAGACGGGGCGCCAGCCGTCCGCCGACTCGTGCATGACCTCGGCGTAGAACGCGCCGCGCGCGGGGTTCGGGCGCTCAGCCCAGGGGTCGTCCTCGCCGAACCACTTGCGGACGTCGGCGAGCGTGGCGAAGGGGACGGGCCAGGAGCGGAACCACTCGGCCCATTCGCGCTGCGAGGCCGCGCCGAGAGCGGAGGCGCGCATGTCGCAGATGACCAGGCCCCGCACGAGGTCGGGGCGTTTCGCGGCGAGCTGCCAGGCGGTCAGCGCGCCCATGGCGTGGCCGACGAGGACGGCGGGGGCGAGGCCGAGCTGTTCGAGGGCGGCCTCGGCGTCCTCGACGTAGGCCTCGCGGGTGTACGCGGCCTGCACGGGCTTGTCGCTCTGGCCGTGGCCGCGCTGGTCGAGGGCGACCGCGCGGTGCCGGGCGGCGAGCCAGCGGGCGGTCGACGCCCAGTGCGAGGCGCGGCCCATCAGCCCGTGGAGCAGGAGCACGCCCGGAGCGCCGGGCTGCGGGGCCGGCCGGTCGGCGACCGCCGGGTCCGTCTTGGGAGGGTCGGCGAACTCCCAGGCGGCCAGGCGCACCCCGCCCGCTCCCGTCACGTCGATACGTCGCGCCATGGGCTTGGCACCCCCCAGCTCCGCCTGCCTCGTACCGGTGTACTGCCGTACTCGCTCGTACTCGCTGCTGTCGCTGTCGTGCTCGTCATGTCGTGCCATGTCATGTCGTACCGTCGCAGATTATCGAATGGCTATTCGAAAGATCTGTTTCCGCGGACAACACCCCTCATTCGAGTGACACCCCTCCAGGAATGATCGCCGCCGCCCAGGGGATCTTTCTGGCGGGAGGCGGACCGCTCGGGGAAAAACGGTCCGAGGGGGATGACCCTGAGAGCTCGGGGCTCCGGGTCAGCACAGGGGAGGACAGGCCCCGGCGCCGCAAGGCGCCGGGGCCCTTCGCTTGTCAGCGCTTGGCGACGAACACATGGGAGGCGACGTCCGCCTCCAGCTCGGCCGCCTCGCCGCCGCTGCCCACCAGCACACCGCCGGCCGACTCGGTCACGCTCACCACGGAGCCGGGCTGCACGCCCGCGCGCCGCAGCGTGTACATCAACTGGGCGTCCGTCTGGATCGGCTCGCCGATCCGGCGGACGACGACCGTCTTGCCGTCGGCCCCCGCGTCGAGGTCGGCCAGCGAGACCATGCTCTCGTCCAGGAACGGGTCGGCGCCGTCCTTCTCGCCCAGCTCCTCCAGACCCGGGATCGGGTTGCCGTACGGCGACTCGGTCGGGTGCCGCAGCAGCTCCAGGACGCGGCGCTCCACGGCCTCGCTCATCACGTGCTCCCAGCGGCACGCCTCGGCGTGGACCTGCTCCCACTCCAGGCCGATCACGTCGACGAGGAGGCACTCGGCCAGCCGGTGCTTGCGCATCACGCGCGTGGCGAGCCGTCTGCCCTCGTCCGTGAGCTCCAGGTGGCGGTCGCTGGCGACGGACACCAGGCCGTCGCGCTCCATGCGTGCCACCGTCTGGCTCACCGTCGGCCCGCTCTGGTCGAGCCGCTCCGCGATGCGGGCTCGCATGGGCACGACGCCTTCCTCTTCGAGTTCGAGGATGGTGCGGAGATACATCTCCGTGGTGTCGATCAGTCCGGACATACGTGCCCCTCGATTACCTCTGCCGGAAACCTCTGCCCGAAGCCCGGCGCGTGCGCTGGCCCTGGCACCAATTCTGCCGGATCCCACTGACAAGCGGGGGGCACCGGGAAAACGAGGGGCCGGCCCCCTTCGGTGCGCTCCCCCTCGGCCGTATTGACACCGCACTGGTCCAGACCGCACGGTGATCCGCGACACAGACGCTGCGAAGGGGCACCGCATGAGCGACGGCACGCCTGCCGACCTGTTCTTCGACGCCGCCATCAACCTGCTGCAACGGGTCCGCGAGGAGGAGGCCGAGCCGATCAGGGCGGCCGGCACCCTGCTCGCCGACACCGTCGCGGCCGGCGGCCGCCTGTTCGCCTTCGGCGCCGGGCACTCCTCGCTGGCCGCGCAGGACGTCGTCTACCGCGCCGGCGGCCTCGCCCTGATGAACCTGCTGGCCGTGCCCGGCGTCGTGGGCGTCGACGTCACCCCGGCCACCCTCGGCTCCGCCCTCGAACGCGTCGACGGCCTGGCGAGCGCCGTTCTCGACACCTCGCCGGTCCGCGCGGGCGACGCCCTGGTGATCATCTCCCTGTCCGGCCGCAACGCGCTGCCCGTCGAGATGGCGCTGAACGCCCGCGTGCTCGGCGTGAAGGTCATCGGCGTGACCTCGGTCGCGTACGCCGCCGAGACGACGTCCCGGCACGTCTCGGGCACCTTCCTGAAGGACCACTGCGACCTCGTCCTCGACTCGAAGATCGCCGTCGGCGACGCCGAACTCACCCTCGACACCATCCCGGCGCCCTTCGCGCCCGCCTCCACGGTGGTCACCACCGCCCTGCTGCAGGCCGTCATGGCGACCGCCGCCGCCACCCTCGCCGAGCGCGGCATCGAGCCCCCGCTGCTGCGCTCGGGCAACGTCGACGGCGGACACGAGTGGAACGGCCGGGTGATGCGGGAGTACGGCGACCGGATCTTCTACCGGCACTGACCCGGAGGCCCGACGGCAGGTATCGCCTACTCGCCGTGCGCCGCGTCCGCCAGGTCCAGCGCGGCCGCTATGCGTACGGCCACGTCCTCGGCGTAGACCGTGTCGGAGCGCTCGAAGCGGGCGCGGCCGCAGCCGCGCAGGAAGGTCACGACGCCGAGGGTGCGGCCCCGGCTGCGCAGCACCGCGCACAGGGCGTGCACCGCGTCGTCGGGCCACTGCCGGGCCAGCGCCCACTGCCGCGCCAGCTCCGCCGGGACCGACCCGGCGTCCGCGCGCACGGAGCCGGCCCGCTCCACGCACTGCACGGCCGGATGCCCGGCGGCATAGCGCACGGGCAGCCCGGCCGCGCCGGTCAGCATGCTCGGGCCCGGCGCCCCGGCGGGCGTGGCGGCCAGCCGCACCAGCCGTACGGCGCCCTCCTGGCCCTCTTCCCCGGCGGCGCGCGAGGAGTGGGCCACGCGGTCGATCAGGGCGTGGTCGGCGAAGCCGGCGAGCGCGAAGTCCAGGTGGACGGTGACCGCCTCGGCCGGGTCCTCGCACTCGGCGGCGGCGTGGCCCGCGCGGCGCAGCTGGTTGGCGCGGAAGCGCAGCAGGGACGCCTCCTGATCGCCCTGCTTGGCCTCGGTGACGTCCTGGAACAGCCAGCCCACGCCGAGCGGCACCGGTTCCTCCGCGAGCGGCGAGGCGAGCCGTACGAAGCCGCTGCGCCAGCAGCGCCGCCGCTCGCCCTCCGGGGTGCGCAGGCTCACCCACATCTCGGCGGGCGCGGGCGGCGCGCCCTCGGACAGGACGTGGGTGAGCGCGGCCTCCAGGTCCTCGACGCCCTGGGCGAGCAGCTCGCCGAGGGGCCTGCCGAGCACGGACGTACGGCCGACGCCGAGGGCACGGGCCGCGTGCGCGTTGACGACGGCGGGGCGCAGATCGGCGTCGATGAGGACGACGCCCCATGCCGCGTCCTCGAAGAGGGCCTCGCTCAGCGCGATCGACCGCTCCAGGTCGATCTGCGCGTGCACCTCGCTGAACGCGCAGTACAGGCCGGCGGGCTTGCCGTCGGGACCGCGTACGGCGGCGGACTGCGTGCGCACCAGGACCCGCCCGCCGTCCTTGGTCACCAGGGCGAACTCGTGCACCTGCCGGCCGGCCGCGTGCATGGCGGACATCAGCCGGGACTGGACCTCCTCGGCGTCGGCGCTGCGCACCGCCCAGCCCGCGAAGCCGTGCCGGCCGACCGCCTCGGCGGCCGTCCAGCCGAGGATCCGCTCGGCCTCCCGGTTCCAGTGCGTGACGACCCCGTCGGCGTCGAAGGCGCACAGCGCCGCGTCCATGCCGTCGAGCAGCGCGGCGAGCAGATCGGACCCCCCGGACTCACCGGACTCACCGGGCTGGCCCGGCTCGCCAGGCTCGTCCGGCCCCAGCTCGTCGGTGGTCCCACTCCGCCGGGAAGCACTCACCTGGACCCCCTGCAGGCTGCGTCGGCGCGTAAACGGCGCACGACTCGCTCACTGGCCTCTCACTGGCCTTCATTCAACTGGAACGTGACTCAGCCCACATCCTGTTCCCGAGAAAAAAGAGCTTGAGCGTCTCCCGTCGGCTTCCTAGGGTGTGAGGTACACGAGAAGGGAGGTGGTTCGGCAGATGTATGCATACCGGACGCGTGAGGTGGCTGCGGGCTAGCGGCCCGTCACCACGCTCTGTGCGGTGCCGGACCAGCGTGCGATACGAGCATGCAGCCGGCCTATCCCAAGCAGTCACCCGACCCGCGGGCTGCCGGTACGTCCGGCCGGCTCCTCCTCGGAGGAACCCAGCCCGCGGGTCGTCTGCGTTCCCGGGGCTTCACCGTCCCTCAGGGGCTGAGGCGTTCTACCGCCCAGGTGCCGTCAGGGCGGGAGACGTAGCGCAGCCGGTCGTGGAGGCGGTTCTCACGGCCCTGCCAGAACTCGACCGTCTCCGGGACGACCCGGAAGCCGCCCCAGTGCGGGGGGACCGGGACCTGTTCGCCCTCGGGGTAGCGGGCCTGGAGATCGGCGTAGGCCGCGACCAGTTCGGTGCGGGAGGCGATCACCGCGGACTGGGCGCTGGCCCAGGCGCCCAGCTGGGAGCCGTGCGGGCGGGTACGGAAGTAGGCGGCGGTCTCGTCGCGGCCGGTGCGGCGGGCGGTGCCCGTGACGATGATCTGTCGGGCGATCGGATGCCAGGGGAAGAGCAGCGAGACGTGCGGGTTCTCCGCGAGGTCACGGCTCTTGCGGGAGTCGTAGTTGGTGTAGAAGACGAAGCCGTCGCTGTCGTACCGCTTCATCAGGACCGTGCGTGAACTGGGGCGGCCCGTCGCGTCCGCCGTGGAGACGACCATGGCGTTGGGTTCGTAGAGCGTGCCGTGCAGGGCCACGCGCGCGGCGTCCTCGAACCAGCGCGTGAACTGGTCCATGGGGTGCGAGGCGAGGTCCTGTTCGGCGAGGCCGTCGACCCGGTACTGCTTGCGCATGGCGGCGGGATCGAAGGCGGGGTCGAGGGAGTCCAGGCGGAATTCGCGGTCGGTCACGCGGTCATCTTGCCGTACCCGCCACCGAAGATATCTCGAACAGTCGTGGCACTCAGTGTCGTTCGGTCTCCCGATATCTGGCACTGAGGGATATCGTGCTGGTTCCCCGCCGATGAGCCCTGCGTACGGGTGACCACCGGGTGACCACCGGCCGATCGGGGCATCACCGGGGTGACCACCCCCGACACATCACGAGGAGCCGCCTGATGTCCGATTTCGTACCCGGACTCGAGGGAGTCGTCGCGTTCGAGACGGAGATCGCCGAGCCGGACAAGGAGGGCGGCGCCCTGCGCTACCGGGGCGTCGACATCGAGGACCTGGTCGGGCACGTCTCGTTCGGGAACGTGTGGGGGCTGCTGGTCGACGGCGCCTTCACCCCCGGCCTGCCGCCCGCCGAGCCGTTCCCGGTCCCGGTGCACTCCGGTGACATCCGGGTGGACGTGCAGGCGGCGCTCGCCATGCTCGCGCCGGTGTGGGGGCTGAAGCCGCTGCTCGACATCGACGAGCACCAGGCCCGCGACGACCTCGCGCGGGCCGCCGTGATGGCGCTGTCGTACGTCGCCCAGTCCGCGCGCGGGCAGGGGCGGCCGATGGTGCCGCAGCGGGAGATCGACAAGGCCCGGTCGGTGGTCGAACGGTTCATGATCCGCTGGCGGGGCGAGCCGGACCCGAAGCACGTCGCGGCCGTGGACGCGTACTGGACCTCCGCCGCCGAGCACGGCATGAACGCGTCGACCTTCACGGCGCGGGTGATCGCGTCGACCGGTGCCGACGTGGCCGCCGCGCTGTCGGGGGCGGTCGGCGCGATGTCCGGTCCGCTGCACGGCGGCGCGCCGTCCCGGGTGCTCGGCATGATCGAGGAGATCGAGCGCACCGGGGACGCGGAGGGGTACGTGAAGCGGGCCCTGGACCGCGGCGAGCGGCTGATGGGCTTCGGGCACCGGGTGTACCGGGCCGAGGACCCGCGCGCGCGTGTACTGCGGCGTACGGCACGGGAGTTGGGGGCGCCGCGGTTCGAGGTCGCACAGGCCCTGGAGAAGGCCGCGCTGGACGAGCTGCACAGCCGGCGCCCGGACCGTGTGCTGGCGACCAACGTGGAGTTCTGGGCGGCGATCATGCTGGACTTCGCCGAGGTCCCGGCCCACATGTTCACGTCGATGTTCACGTGTGCCCGGACCGCCGGCTGGTCGGCGCACATCCTGGAGCAGAAGCGCACGGGCCGCCTGGTGCGGCCTTCCGCGCGGTACGTGGGGCCGGGGGTGCGCAGTCCGCGGGATGTGGACGGGTTCGCGGACATCGCCCGCTGAGGGGCGTACCTCATACCTGAGGGGTACGCGCCCCCGCGCCCCGGCGGCGTTCACCCCGCCGGTGTCAGCAGCTTCCCGTGATGCCGCTCCGCCACCAGCGGATGCGCCCTCAGCTTGCCCTTGAGCTCGTTGTAGCCGTACTCGGCGTACAGCGGGTTCGTGGGGTCGGTCGTGATGCCGGGGGCCGTCGCCGCGTGCGGGAAGGACAGCGGCTGGATCCTCGCGTCCAGGCGGGGGTTGTAGAAGAACGGGACCGAGAAGCGTTCCGTCGCTCCGGGCGGGCTGACCACGCGGTGGTTGGTGGCCACCAGGTAGCCGTTGGTGGCCACTTCCAGCAGTTCGCCGAGGTTGACCACGAAGGCGCCCGGGACGGGCGGGACGTCGTGGAAGAGGCCGTCCTCGCGCTGGACCTGGAGGCCGCCGACCGTGTCCTGCAGGAGCAGGGTGAGGAAGCCGTAGTCCTTGTGGGCGCCGACGCCCTGGTCGGTGCCGTCGCCCGCGCTGCCGGGGTAGCGGACGAGCTTGAGGTGCGGGTGGGCGTGCTCGCCGAAGGCCGGGGCGTAGAAGTCGGCCGGGGCGCCGATCGCCGTCAGCAGTTCGGCGAGGAGGCGTTCCGCGACCGCGCTCAGCCTGTCGATCCAGGTCAGGGCGGCGCTGCGCAGCTCTGGCAGGGCGGCGGGCCACTGGTTGGGCCCCTGGAGCCACCAGTACGGCGGCTCGGCCGGGCCCGGGACGCGGGCGGGGCGTTCGGCGCCGATGTCGAGCTGGTCGCGCCAGTCGCGGGCACCCGCGGTGCGCTCGTCGCCGGTGCGGGTGTAGCCGCGGAAATGCGGGGAGTTGACGTTGTCGAGGGCGAGCCGGTCGGCCTCGGGAAGGGCGAAGAAGGCGCGCATGGCGGTGAGCAGCGCGTCGGTCTCGGCCCGGGTCACGCCGTGCCCGACGAGCTGGAAGAAGCCGACGTCGTGCGCGGCGCTGTGCAGTTGGGCGTGGAGCAGGGCCCGGGCCTGGGAGCCGCGGTCGGCGGCCGACAGGTCGATGATCGGGAGCTGTTCGTACGACGGGTTCGTCGCGGTGTGCGAGGTCATGGGTGCGTCCACAGGGGTGTGTGGGCCACGGGCAGGCCGCCGAGGGTAGGGCGGCGCCCAGGATGCCGTAAGAAGGAGCGGAAGAAAGGGGCTGATTCAGGCCGAAAGGCGACAGCCCATGCTCGTGACGCGCACGTAGTCCACGTGGCGACGGCGAACGAGCATCGGAAGCATGCGGCAAGAGTACTGCGCCGTACGGGATACGGATGTGGCCTGCTTCACGCTTTCACGCTTCTCCGGCTCAGGCGAGGGCGCGTTCCAGCAGGTCGGCCCACTGGGCGACGACCCGGTCGCGGCGGGCGGTGTCGTCGGTCAGGAGGTTGGCGAGGCCGAGGCCGCGGGCCATGTCCAGGAAGCCCTGGACGGTCTCCCGGACGCCGGGGAGCCGCTCGTCGGCGCCGAGCAGTTCGACGGCGATGCGGTGGGTCTCGCGGCCGACGCGGGCCTCCAGCTCGGTCACACGCGCGCGGAGCTGGTCCTCGTCGGAGGCGGCGACCCACAGGTGCAGGGCGGCGCGGAAGAGGGGGCCGGTGTAGAGGCCGACGACGGCCGCGAGGACGGCCCGGCGGTCGGTGGCGGCGCCGCCCGGGAAGAGCTCGCGCAGCGCACTGGAGCGCTCCTCGGCGACGTACTCGACGGCGGCCGTGAACAGGTCCTCGCGGGTCGGGAAGTGGTGCTGGGCGGCGCCCCGGGAGACACCGGCGCGTTCGGCGACGACGGAGACGGTGGAGCCCGCCCAGCCGTGTTCGGCCAGGCAGGCCACGGCGGCCTCCAGCAGCCGCTGCCGGGTGGCCCGGCTGCGGTCCTGTTTGGGCGCGCGGTCGCGTTCCGCCGTCGTGCTCATCCGGTCACACCACCCATGCCGCGTCCCGCTTCTGAAGGAAGGCCGTCATCCCCTCCCGGGCCGGGCCGGAGGCGAACAGCCGGGCCGAGAGCGCGGTCAGCTCCGCCGCGTCCCGGTCGAATGTTTCCAGCACCCTAGCCGTGAGCAGCCGTTTCGTCTCGGCCAGGGCCTCGAGGGAGGAGCGGCGCAGGCCGTCGAGGATGGGGGCCAGGGCCTCGTCCACGTCCTCGCCCGCCGTGGTGAGCAGGCCCAGGCGGACGGCCTCGGCCGGATCGAAGCGCTCGCCGGTGAGGTAGTAGCGGGCCAGGGCTCGGGGGTCGGTGCGCGGGATCACGGGCAGGGAGATCACCGCGGGGGCGACCCCGATGCGGACCTCGGTGAAGGCGAAGGTGGCCGTGGCGGACGCGGCGGCGAGGTCGCAGGCGGCGAGCAGGCCGAGGCCGCCCGCGCGGACGTGCCCGGTGACCCGGGCGACGACCGGTCGGGGCAGTTCCACGATCTGCCGGAGCAGGCCGACGAGCGCGTCCGGTTCGGGCGGGTCGCGCAGGTCGGCACCCGCGCTGAAGGTGTTGCCGCTGTGGGTGAGGACGACGGCGCGTACGTCCGCGTCCGCGGCGCAGTCGGCCAGCGCGCTCGCCAGGCCGGAGACGAGGGCCGCCGAGAGCGCGTTGCGGGTGCCGGTGGCGTCGAGGCTGAGGGTCTCGACGCCACGCGTGCGCGTGCGGCCGATCGGTGTGCTCACGCGTGCTCCCTAGAGTGCCCGCAGTTCGCGGCGCAGGATCTTGCCGGAGGCCGCGCGCGGGACGGTGTCGATGAAGGTGATCCGGCGGACGCGTTTGTAGGGCGCGACCCGTTCGGCGACGTACAGCATGATCTCGTTCTCCGTCAGGTCCTCGGCGGCACCGGCCCGGCGGACCACGAAGGCGTGCGGGACCTCGTTGCCGTCCTCGTTGCAGGACCCGATGACGGCGGCGTCGGCGATGCCGGGGTGGGTGAGGAGCAGCGCCTCCAGCTCGGCGGGGGCCACCTGGAAGCCCTTGTACTTGATGAGTTCCTTCACCCGGTCCACGACGTACAGCCAGCCGTCCGCGTCGACGTGCCCGACGTCTCCGGTGTGCAGCCAGCCGTCGGCGTCGATCATGGCGGTGGTGGCGTCGGGGCGGCCGAGGTAGCCCTTCATCACCTGCGGTCCGCGGATCAGGATCTCGCCCGGCTCGCCGGCGGCGAGGTCCTTGCCGGGGTCGTCCAGGGAGACGATCCGCATCTCGGTACCGGCGACGAGGCGGCCGACCGTGCCGGCGGGGGCGTCGTGCAGGCGGGCGAGGGGGACGACGTGCGTGCCCGGGGACAGTTCCGTCATGCCGTAGGCCTGGCCGATCGGGGGCAGTCCGAGCCGCTCGGCGCACGCGCGCGCGAGGTGCGCGTCCAGCGGGGCGGCGGCGCAGATGACGTGCTTCAGCGAGGACAGGTCGTAGTCGGCGACCGCCGGGTGCTTGGCGAGGGCGAGGACGATCGGCGGGGCCACGTACAGGCCGGTGATGCGGTGGTTCTGGATGGCCGCGAGGAAGGTCTCCAGCTCGAAGCGGGGCAGTACGACGACCGTGGCGCCCTGGCGCAGCGGCGCGTTCATGAGGGCGGTGAGGCCGTAGATGTGGAAGAACGGCAGGACGGCGAGGACGCGGTCGCCGGGGGCGGCCGGGACGGCGGGCTCCAGCTGGGCGAGGTTGGTGGCGATCTGCCGGTGGGTGAGCATGACGCCCTTGGGGACGCCGGTGGTGCCGGAGGAGTACGGCAGGGCCGCGATGTCCTCGGCCGGGTCCAGGGCGGGCCGCGGCTCGGGGGCGGTGGTCGCGAGCATGTCGGTCAGCGAGCGGTGCCCGCTCGCGCCGTCGCAGACGAATATCTCCCGTACGCCGCCCGCGAGTTCGGCGGCCCGGCGGGCCGTGCCGAGCAGCGGTGAGACGGTGACGATCCAACGGGCGGCGCTGTCGCGGAGCTGTTTGGCGAACTCCTCGGGCGTGGCGAGCGGGTGCACCGTGGTGACGGAGGCACCCGCGCGCGTGGCCGCGTAGAAGGCGGTCGGGAAGGCGATCGTGTTGGGGCTGTGCAGGGCGAGGACGTCGCCCTTGCGTACGCCGGCGTCGGCGAGCCCGGCGGCGACGCGCCGGTGGAACCGGTCCACCTGCTCGTACGTGAGCGTGGTGCCGTCCGTGCCGTCGATCAGCGCGGGCAGGTCGCCGAACTCGGCCGCCCGGCCCAGGACGGCCTCGTGGATGGGGAGTTCTACGGGCGGAACGTCTGCGTACTCGCTGCGGAACACGGTTCCTCCAGGCGGAAGCGGCGGTTCGGTGCGGCTCGGCTCAGTACGACTTGGGCAGGCCGAGCGTCTGGTGGGAGACGTAGTTGAGAATCATCTCCCGGCTCACCGGCGCGATACGAGCCACACGCGCGGCCGTTATCAGCGAGGCGAGACCGAACTCGCGCGTGAGGCCGTTGCCGCCGAGCGTGTGCACGGCCTGGTCGACGGCCTTCACACAGGCCTCCCCGGCCGCGTACTTCGCCATGTTGGCGGCCTCGCCCGCGCCCATGTCGTCGCCGGCGTCGTAGAGGTGGGCCGCCTTCTGCATCATCAGCCTGGCCAGCTCCAGGTCGATGTGCGCCTGGGCCAGGGGGTGCGCGACGGCCTGGTGGGCGCCGATGGGAGCCTCCCAGACGGTGCGGTCGCGGGCGTACTCGATCGCCTTGGCGAGCGCGTACCGGCCCATCCCGATGGCGAACGCGGCGGTCATGATCCGCTCGGGGTTGAGTCCGGCGAACAGTTGCAGCAGACCCGCGTCCTCGTCGCCGACGAGCGCGTCGGCGGGCAGCCGCACGTCGTCCAGGACCAGCTCGAACTGCTTCTCGGCCGCGCTCAGTTCCATGTCGATGGGGCGCTTTTCGAAGCCTTCGGCGTCCGTCGGGACGATGAACAGGCAGGGCTTGAGGCGTCCGGTGCGGGCGTCCTCGGTGCGGCCGACGATCAGGACGGCGTCGGCGATGTCGACACCGGAGATGAAGACCTTGCGGCCGCTGAGCAGCCAGTCGGCGCCGTCCTTGCGCGCGGTCGTGGTGATGCGGTGGGAGTTGGAGCCGGCGTCGGGTTCGGTGATGCCGAAGGCCATGAGCCGGGTGCCGTCGGCGATGCCGGGGAGCCAGGTCTGTTTCTGGGCCTCGGTGCCGAAGCGGGAGACGACCGTTCCGCAGATGGCGGGCGAGACGACGAGCATCAGCAGCGGCGAGCCCGCGGCGCCCAGTTCTTCCAGCACGATGGAGAGTTCGCTGATGCCGCCGCCTCCGCCGCCGTACTCCTCCGGGAGGTTGACGCCGAGGTAGCCGAGTTTTCCGGCCTCGGACCAGAGTTCGGTGGGGGGCTTTCCGGCGGCGACCGCCTGGACGAGGTAGTCGCGTCCGTAGCGCTTGCCGAGGGCGGCTACCGCTGAGCGGAGGGCTTTGTGCTCTTCGGTTTCGATGACGGGAGACATGAGGCTCCTAAGAAGAGGTTTCCTGCACTACGGCGAGCAGCATTCCGGGTTCCACCTGCTGGCCGGTCCTGGCGTGCAGCGCGGTCAGGGTTCCGGTGACCGGCGCCGAGATCCGGTGCTGCATCTTCATCGCCTCCAGCCAGACGAGGCCTTGGCCGGCCCGGACCGCCGCCCCCTCCGCCAGTCCCTCGGCGACGCGGACGACCGTGCCCGGCATCGGCGCGAGCAGGGAACCGGGGGCGAGCCGGGCGGTGGGGTCGGGGAAACGGGGCAGGGCGGTGAGGCGGGTGGTGCCCACGTACACCTCGTCGCCGTAGCGAGCGATCACGAACTTCCGTTCCACACCGTCCACTTCGAGTACGACCGCGCGCTCGTCGGCGTGCACGACGCGTACCCCGTCCGCCCCCAGGCCTTCCCTCGTGTGCCAGTAGCGGACCTCCTGCTCCTCCCCCGCCACCGCGTACCGCTTCGCCTGCGGCTGTGAGGGCAGGTTGCGCCAGCCGCCGAAGCGGGAGCGGCCGTGGGCGTCGGCGAGGGCCGCAGCGAGGGGAGCGTACGGGTCGGGGGCGGGCTCGGTCAGTGCGGTGAGGTGACGGTCGTAGAAGCCGGTGTCCATGCGGCCGCTGGTGAACTCCTCGTGGCGCAGGGAGCGGATCAGCAGGGCGCGGTTGGTGGCCGGGCCGTGGATCTCCGCGCGCTCCAGTGCTCCGGCGAGCCTGCGGATCGCCTCCGCGCGGGTGGCTGCGTGGGCGACGACCTTGGCCAGCATCGGGTCGTAGTGGACGCCGATGGCGTCACCGTCGGTATAGCCGGTGTCGAGCCGGACACCGGCCGGTACGGCCAGCCGGTGCAGGGTGCCGGTCTGCGGGGCCCAGTCGCGGGCGGGGTCCTCGGCGTACAGGCGGGCCTCGATCGCGTGCCCACGCGCGCGTGGCGGCTCTTTCGGCAGCGCGTGGCCTTCGGCGACGCGGAGCTGTTCGGCGACCAGGTCGAGCCCGAACACCTCCTCCGTCACGCGGTGTTCGACCTGGAGGCGGGTGTTCATCTCCAGGAAGTGCGCGCGGCCGTCGGCGACGAGGAACTCGACGGTGCCCGCGCCCACGTAGGCGACGGCGCGCGCGGCCTGCACGGCCAGCGCGTACAGCTGCTCCGTGAGCCCCTCGGGGAGTCCGGGCGCCGGGGCCTCCTCGATCACCTTCTGGTGGCGGCGCTGGAGGGAGCAGTCGCGGGTGCCGAGCGGCCACACGGTGCCGTGGGCGTCGGCGAGGATCTGCACCTCGACATGGCGGCCGTGCTCCAGATACGGCTCCACGAAGACCTCGCCGTCACCGAAGGCGCTCGCGGCCTCGGCGCGCGCGGCCTCCAGTGCGGTGCTCAGCTCCTCCAGGCGGCGCACGATCCGCATCCCGCGCCCCCCGCCGCCGGCGGCCGCCTTCACCAGTACCGGCAGCTCGGCCTCCGTGACCTGCGCCGCGTCGAGGGGCGCGAGACCCATCAGCTCCTTCGCGCGGGTCTTGGACGCCATCGCCTCGATGGCCTCCGGGGGCGGGCCGATCCAGGTCAGGCCGGCGTCGAGCACGGCGCGGGCGAAGTCGGGGTTCTCGGAGAGGAAGCCGTAGCCGGGGTGCACGGCGTCCGCGCCGGCGGCGAGGGCCGCCTTCACGATCAGGTCGCCGCGCAGATACGTCTCGGCGGGCGCCGCGCCCGGCAGCCGTACCGCCGTGTCGGCCACGCGCGCGTGGAGCGCGTTCTCGTCGGCGTCCGAGTGCACGGCGACCGTCCGGATTCCCGACTCACGGCAGGTGCGGAAGATCCGGCAGGCGATCTCGCCCCGGTTGGCGACGAGCACTGTCGAAATCGCAGAGATCACGGAATCCCTCACATCCGGAAGACGCCGAAGCCGCCACGCGCGCCCTCGTAGGGCGCGGTGTGGATCGCGGACAGGCACAGGCCGAGGACGGTGCGAGTGTCGCGCGGGTCGATGACGCCGTCGTCGTACAGCCGCCCGGACAGGAACATCGGCAGCGACTCGGACTCGATCTGCTGCTCCACCATCGCGCGCAGCGCCGCGTCCGCGTCCTCGTCGTACGGCGCTCCCCTGGCCGCCGCCGACTGGCGGGCGACGATCGACAGCACGCCCGCGAGCTGCTGCGGCCCCATCACGGCGGACTTGGCGCTCGGCCAGGCGAACAGGAACCGGGGGTCGTAGGCGCGCCCGCACATGCCGTAGTGCCCGGCGCCGTACGACGCCCCCATGAGCAGGGACAGGTGCGGAACCCTGCTGTTGCTGACCGCGTTGATCATCATCGAGCCGTGTTTGATGATCCCGCCCTGTTCGTACTCCTTGCCGACCATGTAGCCGGTGGTGTTGTGCAGGAAGAGCAGCGGGATGTCGCGCTGGTTGGCGAGCTGGATGAACTGGGCGGCCTTCTGCGACTCCGCGCTGAACAGGACCCCCTGGGCGTTGGCGAGGATGCCGACCGGATATCCGTGCAGGGCGGCCCAGCCGGTGACCAGACTGGTCCCGTACAGCGGCTTGAACTCGTCGAAGTCGGAGGCGTCCACGATCCGGGCGATGACCTCGCGCGGGTCGAAGGGGATCCTCAGATCGCCGGGGACGATGCCCAGCAGTTCTTCCTGGTCGTACTTGGGCGGCTCGGCGGGCGCCGGATCCGGGTACGCCTTGCGGTGGTTGAGGCGGGCGACCACCCGCCGCGCCTGCCGCAGCGCGTCCGGCTCGTCGACGGCGAAGTAGTCGGCGAGGCCCGACACGCGCGCGTGCATCTCCGCGCCGCCCAGGGACTCGTCGTCGCTCTCCTCGCCGGTGGCCATCTTCACCAGCGGCGGCCCGCCGAGGAAGACCTTCGCCCGCTCCTTGACCATGATCACGTGATCGGACATGCCGGGGATGTACGCACCGCCGGCCGTCGAGTTGCCGAAGACGACGGCGACGGTCGGGATGCCGGCGGCGGACAGACGCGTGAGGTCGCGGAAGATGGCGCCGCCCGGGATGAAGATCTCCTTCTGCGACGGCAGGTCCGCGCCGCCCGACTCCACCAGGCTGATACAGGGCAGCCGGTTGGCCAGCGCGATGTCATTGGCGCGCAGGGCCTTCTTCAGGCTCCACGGGTTGCTCGCGCCGCCGCGCACGGTCGGGTCGTTGGCCGTGATCAGGCACTCCACGCCCTCGACCACTCCGATCCCGGTCACGAGCGAGGCGCCGACGGTGTACTCGGGGGAGGCGCTGCCCCAGGCGGCGAGCGGCGACAGCTCCAGGAACGGCGTGTCCGGGTCGAGCAGCAGCTCGATGCGCTCCCGGACGAGCAGCTTGCCCCGCTTCCGATGCCGCTGGACGTACTTCTCGCCGCCGCCCGCGAGCGCCTTGGCGTGCTCGGCGTCGAGTTCGGCGAGCTTGGCGAGCATGGCCTCGCGGTGCGCGCGGTGGTCGGGGCCGGCCGGGTCGAGGGCCGAGGTCAGGGTGGTCACAACAGGGCCTCCGGGATGTCCAGGTGGCGGGAGCGCAGCCATTCGCCGAGGGCCTTGGCCTGCGGGTCGAAGCGGTGCCGGGCGGCGACGCCCGCGCCGAGGATGCCCTCGACGACGAAGTTGACCGCACGGAGGTTCGCCAGCGGATGCCGGGTGACGGGCAGGTCCCGGCTCTCGGGGATCAGTTGCCGGAACCTCTCGACGGTCAGCTCGTGCGCGAGCCACCGCCAGGCCTCGTCGCTGCGGGCCCACACCCCCACGTTGGCGTTCCCGCCCTTGTCCCCGCTGCGGGCGCCGACGACCAGCCCGAGGGGGGCGCGACGGGTCGGCCCGGGCGGCAGGGGCTCGGGGAGATCCGGCTCGGGTGCGCCGTCCAGGGGCCGGGTCTCCCGGGGCGGCGCCACAGGGACACGACGCCCGTCGTGGAGGACGGCCATATGGTCGACGGCGCCATGGGGGACGTACGCATCCTCGAAAACCCCATAGGGCGAGGCCTTTTCCGGTGGCGAGAGCACATGGAACCCGGGGTAGCTGGCCAGCGCCAGCTCCACGGCGGCCCCGCCCAGCGCCCGCCCGACGACCCGTTCGTCCGCGTCCCGTACGACGAGCCGCAGCAGGGCGCTGGCGGTCTCCTCGGTGTCCGCGTCGCCCCGGTCGGTCCGCACCAGCTCCCAACGGACGTCGGCGGGCGGGGACTTGGCGAGCGCGTCGCCGAGCTGCTCCCGCACCAGCGCGGCCTTGGCCTCGATGTCGAGCCCGGTGAGGACGAAGACGACCTCGTTGCGGAAGCCCCCGAGCCGGTTGAGCCCGACTTTCAGGTCCGGCGGCGGTGCTTCGCCCCGCACCCCTTCGATCCGCACCCGGTCCGCCCCGTCCTGGCTCAGCCGTACGGTGTCCAGCCGGGCGGTGACGTCGGGCCCGGCGTACCGCCCGCCGCCGGTCTCGTACAGCAGCTGTGCGGTGACGGTGCCGACGTCGACCAGGCCGCCGGTGCCGGGGTGCTTGGTGATCACGCTGGTGCCGTCGGCGTGGATCTCGGCGAGCGGGAACCCGGGACGGCGGACGTCGCCCTCCTGGAAGAAGGAGTAGTTCCCGCCGGTCGCCTGCGTCCCGCACTCCAGCACATGCCCGGCGACGACGGCGCCCGCGAGCCGGTCGTGCTCCTCGGGCCGCCAGCCGAAGTGCGCGGCGGCGGGTCCGGTGACCAGGGCCGCGTCGGTCACGCGCCCGGTGACGACGATGTCCGCACCGGCCCGCAGACACTCGGCGATACCCAAGCCGCCGAGGTAGGCGTGGGCGGCGAGGGTGCCGGGGTACGCGGCGGTGAGGTCGTCGCCCTCGACGTGCGCGACGGTGACCGGGATGCCGGTCCGGTCCGCCAACTCCCTTATCAGTCTGGCCAGTCCGGCCGGATTGAGCCCTCCGGCGTTGGTGACGATCTTCACCCCGCGCTCGTGGGCGAGCCCGAGGCAGTTCTCCAGCTGGCGCGGGAAGGTGCGGGCGAATCCGGCGTCGGGGTCCTTCAGCCGGTCACGGGCGAGGATCAGCATGGTGAGTTCGGCGAGGTAGTCGCCGGTGAGGACGTCGAGTTCGCCGCCGGTGAGCATTTCGCGCAGGGCACTCGCGCGGTCGCCGTAGAAGCCGGAGAAGTTGCCGATGCGCAGGGGGTTCACCGCTCTCCCTCCTTCGACGGCCGACCGGCGCCGGGCGGCCCCGCGAAGGCCTGGGCGATGTCCAGCCAGCGGTCGGCGTCCGGGCCCACGGCGGTCAGGCCGAGGTCGGCGCGGTGGGCTCGCTGGGTGACCAGGAGGCAGAAGTCGAGGGCGGGGCCGGTGACGCGCTGGGGGGGATTCTCGGGGCCGTATGCCCACGTCTCCCCCGTCGGCGCGGTGAGTTCGACGCGGAACTCTTCGGCGGGAGGGGTCAGCTGGTGGACGGTGTAGGCGAAGTCGCGTGTCCGCACCCCGAGTCGGGCCACATGCCTGAGCCGCTCGGTGGGTGGGCGCACCACACCCAGGGCGTCAGCGATGTCCAGGCCGTGGGCCCAGGTCTCCATCAGGCGGGCGGTGGCCATGGAGGCGGCCGACATCGGCGGGCCGTACCAGGGGAAACGGGCGCCGGGCGGGGCGCCGCGCAGGGCCTGGTCGAGGGCGGTGCGCCCCTCGCGCCAGGCCGACAGCAGCTCGGCGGGCGCGAGCCGGGCGCCCTCGTCCGCGCCCTCGTCCACGAAGGAGTCGGGGGCGGCAAGGGCCTTCTCGACCAGCGCGCGGAAGGCGTCCGCGTCGGTCACGGCAAGCAGCGCCGAGCGGTCGGTCCAGTGCAGGTGGGCTACCTGGTGGGCAACGGTCCAGCCGGGGGCGGGGGTGGGCAGTGCCCATTGCTCCGGCCCCAACTCGCCTACCAGTTGATCCAGTTCATCACTCTCGGCACGCAGGTCATCGATGACGGGCGTCGGGTCGGCCATGGGGGGAGCATGGCAGTGAGGGCAGAAACAATCAAGCACGCTTGCATGAATCAGTTTTCCACAGGCCGGCTCCCTTACGCGCCCAAGTCGCTGCCCTCGGTGACGGGAGGTGGTGACGTGAACATCCGCAAACTCGACCCCAGCGCATCGCCGATGGAGACGGGCTCAAAGCTGTCGGGCGCGATATGGCGTAGGTCGTCCTACAGCGGTGACACCGGAGGCCAGTGCGTCGAAGTCGGCCCCGTCCCCCTCTTCCCCACGCGCGCCTGGTCGGCCTTCACGCAGTCGGTCAAGGGCTGAAGCGACCGAACGACCCCCGGGGGACGTCACGCCTCCGGTGCCGGCTCCACCCGGGCCTCGCCGCGGCCCACCTGGGTGCGGACCGCGCCGATGCTCGCGGCGATGACCAGGGTGATGGCGGCCGCCTCCGACCAGGACAGGGACTGGCCCAGGACGAGGAAGCCCGCCGTGGCCGCGATGGCCGGTTCCAGGCTCATCAGGATGGCGAAGGTGGAGGCGGGCAGGCGGCGCAGGGCCAGGAGTTCGAGGGTGTAGGGGAGGACCGAGGAGAGCAGGGCCACGGCCGAGCCGAGGGCGACGGTGGTGGGGTTCAGCAGGCGGGTGCCCGCCGCGGTGATACCCAGGGGGAGGAAGAGGAGTGCCGCCACCGCCATGGCCAGGGCCAGGCCGTCCGCCTGGGGGAAGCGGCGGCCCGTGCGGGCGCTGAAGAGTATGTAGATCGCCCACATGGCGCCTGCGCCCAGGGCGAATCCGACACCGGTGGGGTCCAGAGCGCTGAAGCCTCCGCCGCCCAGCAGGAACACACCGAGCAGGGCCAGGCCCGCCCACACCGCGTTGATCGCGCGGCGGGAGGCCAGGACGGACAGGGCGAGCGGGCCGAGTACTTCGAGGGTGACCGCCGGGCCCAGCGGGATGCGGGCGACCGCCTCGTAGAAGAGCCCGTTCATCGCGGCCATGGCGATACCGAACGCGATCACCGTGCCCCAGTCGGCGCGCGAGTGGCCGCGCAGCCGGGGGCGGCAGACCACGAGGAGGACGATCGCCGCCGCGAGGAGCCGGAGGGTGACGACGCCCGGCGCGCCGGCGCGGGGCATCAGGGTCACGGCGAGCGCACCGCCGAACTGGACCGAGATGCCACCGGCCAGCACCAGCCCGACCGGGCCGAGTGAGCCGGGCGCACCGAAGCGGCGCGGTGGACCGGACGGGGTGGCGGCCGACGTGGCGGCGTTGGAGGTGTGGGTGCTGGGGGCGGCGGTCACGGGCTGTCCTGGACTTGATCGAGTACGTCTATCGCGATGTACTAACAAGTTCAGGGTAATAGACTTCGACAGGAGCGTGAACCCCTTTAGTAGCTGTCCCGGATCGTGGGATCCGGCACCCCGTTCGCTCTCTCCACGTCCCGGAACAGCGGGCGGCCGTCGGGGAGGTACGAGGGCACGGTGCCGCAGGGCTCGTAGGCCGGCCGGGGCGCTGTCCATGTCTGTGCGGGAACGTAGGCGGCGTGGTCGTACGCCTGCGACTGCGGCTGCGCCGAAGCCTCCTCCCACAGCGGCATGCGCAGTTCGCCCGTGTCCATGACCGCGTTGTTCTGCGAGCGGTGCAGCCGGGCGTACGCGCCGCCCCTGGCCAGGAGTTCGTCGTGGCGGCCGGTCTCGACGACGCGGCCGCGGTCCACCACGAGGACGCGGTCGGCGTCGGGGGCCAGGTTGAGGTCGTGAGTGATCATGATCGTCGTGCGGCCCGCCATCAGCCGGCGAAGAGGCTTCACGACGCGGCGGGCGGCCATCGCGTCCAGGCCCGTCGTCGGCTCGTCCAGGACCAGGACCGGGGCGTCGCGCAGGATCGCGCGGGCGATGGCCAGGCGCTGGAGCTGGCCGCCGGACAGGCGGGCCGAGTTGGGGTCGACCCTGGTGTCGTAGCCGTCGGGAAGGCGGACGATGAACTCGTGGGCGTCGGCTGCCTTCGCCGCCCCCTCGATGGCCTGCTCGCTGGCGCCGGGCCGGCCGCAGGCGATGTTGGCGCGGACCGTGTCGTGCAGGACGAGGGTCTCCTGCGGGAGCAGGGTGACGTACTCGCGCAGGCGGGCCAGCGGGAAGTCACGCAGCGGTACGCCGTCCAGCAGGACCTCGCCCGCGTCGGGGTCGTAGAAGCGGAGCAGGAGCTTGGAGACCGTGGACTTCCCTGCGCCGCTCGGGCCGGTGACGATCACCAGCTCGCCGGGGCTGACCGTGAAGGAGAGGTCTTCGAGGGTGGTCTTCTCGGCGCCGGGGTAGGCGAAGGTGGCCCGCCGGACCTCGACCGTCCCGTCCGGGCGGCCGGTCTGCGTGCCGCGTGGGGGGTCGGTGACCGAGGGGCGGACGTCGAGGATCTCGATGAGGCGCTCAGCGCCCGCCGTGGCGGCGGTGATCGTGAGGCCGAGCTGGGCGAGGCCGCGCACGGGCGGGTAGAGGTAGCCGAGGAAGGCGGCGAAGGCGAGGAGTTGGCCGAGGGTCATGCGGCCGGTGGAGATCTCCCAGGCGCCGATGCCGATCACCGCGAGCACACAGACCGTCTCGATGACCTGGACGAGCTGTTCGTAGGCCTCGCCCAGGCGGGTGGAGCGGACCGAGGCGCGGAACCAGGCGTTCGCCTCCTCGCTCAGCCGACGGCGTTCGGCGTCGCGGCGGTCGTAGGCCTGGGTGAGCACGATGTTGCCGAGGGACTCCTCGACCACGGAGGTGATCGCGCCGTCGGCGACCCGGCCCGCGCGCGAGACGTCCTTGATGGAACCGGAGAAGCGGCGCGCGGCGAGCCAGAACAGGGGCGCGAGCACGAAGGTGGCGGCGGCCAGGTCCCAGCGCAGCCAGAACGCGGCGGCGGCGTAGAAGAGGGCGGAGAAGGCGGCCGAGGCGGCACCGACCAGGCCGGACACGACCAGCGTCTCGATCGCCTCGACGTCGCTGGTCAGCCGGGAGAGCAGATCTCCCTGGCGGTGGCGCTGGAAGAAGTGCGGGGGCAGTTGCTGGACATGGTCGAAGACGTGCTCGCGCAACCGCATCACGAAGCGTTCGGTCGCCCAGGCGGCCAGGGAGTTGCCGGCGTACGCGACGAACGCGCCGACGACGGCGACGCCCAGCCACTTCAGGGCCGGCGCCCAGAACGCGGCCAGTGACCCCTTCCGCAGGGCGTGGTCGGTGAGGTCGCCGAACAGCAGGACGGCCTCGGTCTCGGCGAGCGCGGCGATCACCGTGCACACCCAGACGACGAGCAGCCATTTCCTGAGGCCCCGGGTCAGCGGCCAGAAACGACGGAATGCCACTCGGGCGGGAATCGTGGGCGTCCCGTACTCGCCGCCCTCGAATTCTTCACCGTCGTCGATCATCCGACCCCCTTCCGGATCATCTTCCCGAATTTGCTTCCGGAATTGTTTCCATGACTCCGGAGATTCCGGAATGAACAGAGAAAGGGGGCCGACGGTGCACCATCGACCCCTTTCGGATCAGCTCGGGGTTACTGGCCCTGGCCGGGGAGGGGCTTGGGCAGCGGCTTCGGCTGGTGCTTCCGCGGCTTCGGCTTCGGGTGCGGCGGCGGGGGGAGCTGCTTCTTGGGCTTGGGGGGCAGCGGGACAAGCTTGTTGAAGCCCATTTCCTACTCCTAGTTTTTCGCAGTTCTTGTCTTTTCGAGAATTCCGCGTCCGGCTCCCGACATCGAAGAACCTACACGCCACCGCAGACCCTGAACGGCAAAGTTGGCAAAGGGGCGCTGTGAAAACCTTGGTGGTTCCTGAGAGAACCACTCGAACCTGAGAGTTCTCTTATGAACCTGAGTACTCCCTTATGAACCGGCCCTCGGCTCCGCCGCATCCAGCGCCTGCGCCAGCACCTCCGCCAGGTGTCTGCCGCGCACCCCGGCCAGTTGCGCCAGCTGGGTGCGGCAGGAGAAGCCGTCGGCCAGGACGAGCGCCTCCTCGGGCGCGGCGCGCAGCGAGGGCAGGAGCTGGTCCTCCGCGCAGGCCTTCGACACCTCGAAGTGGCCCTTCTCGAAGCCGAAGTTGCCCGCGAGGCCGCAGCAGCCGCCGCTCAGTTCGCCGGTGAGGCCCGCGGCTTCGCGCAGCCGGCGGTCGGGGCGGTCGCCGAGGACCGCGTGCTGGTGGCAGTGGGTCTGGCCGGCGACCGGGCGGTCGACGGCCGGCGGCGTCCAGTGCGGGGCGTGCCGCTCCAGGGCCTCGGCGAAGGTGAGGACGGCCGCGGACAGCTCGGCCGCCCGCGGGTCGCCGGGCAGCAGCTCGGGCAGGTCGGTGCGCAGGGCCGCCGCGCAGCTCGGCTCCAGGACGACGACCGGGACGCGCGCTCGCAGCACCGGCTCCATCAGGTCCAGCGTGCGGCGCAACACCACCCGGGCGCGGTCGAGTTGGCCGGTGGAGACGTACGTCAGGCCGCAGCAGACCCGGGCCCGGCGGGCGGTGAGGAGTGCGGCGGCCGATCTGCTGCGCCCCGTGCCGAGCGCTGCCGCGCGCGGCAGCAGGGCCGGCGGCAGGGTCACCCGCAGCCCGGCGGCCTCCAGCACCCGGACGGCGGCCCGGCCCACGGACGGGGACAGGTGCTCGGTGAAGGTGTCCGGCCACAGCACGACCAGCTTGCCCGCGGGCTCGGGCGCGGGGGCCGCCCGCCGCGTGCGCCACCAGCCGGTGAACGTCCGTGTCGCCAGCCGGGGGATGTCCCGCTCGGCCGCGATCCCGCCCAGGCGTTTGCCGACGGCGGCGAACGGCCGCAGCGAGGCCAGCGCGTTGAGCAGCGGGGCCGTGCGCGTGCGGGCCGCCCAGCGCAGCCACTCGGGCAGCCGGCCCATGCTGTGGTGAGCCGCGGGGCGGCGCCGGCCGGCGTAGTGGTGGTGCAGGAACTCGGCCTTGTAGGTGGCCATGTCGACGCCGACCGGGCAGTCCGAGCGGCAGCCCTTGCAGGACAGGCACAGGTCGAGGGCGTCGCGGACCTCCGTGGACCGCCAGCCGTCGGTGACCAGTTCGCCCGCCAGCATCTCGTGCAGCAGCCGGGCCCGGCCGCGCGTGGAGTGCTCCTCCTCGCCCGTCGCCCGGAAGGACGGGCACATCACGGCCGGGCCGGACGCCGTGGCCGTACGGCACTTGGCCACGCCCACGCAGCGGCGGACGGCCGCGCGGAAGTCACCGCCGTCGGCCGGATAGCCGAACTCCACGTCGACGGGCCGACCCGGCAGCGCCGAGAAGCGGAGGTTGGTGTCCAGCGGGGCGGGGCGGACCAGCATGCCGGGGTTGAGCAGGTCGTCGGGGTCCCAGAGCGCCTTGGCCCGCTCGAAGAGCCGGATCGTCCCGGCGCCGTACATGCGCGGCAGCAGCTCCGCGCGGGCCTGTCCGTCGCCGTGCTCCCCGGACAGCGAGCCGCCGTGCTCCACGACCAGGTCGGCCAGCTCCTCGGAGAAGCGGCGGAAGCGCCCGACTCCGGCCTCGGTGAGCAGGTCGAAGTCGATGCGGACGTGGATGCAGCCGTCGCCGAAGTGGCCGTACGGCGTGCCGCGCAGTCCGTGCGCAAACAGCAGCGCGCGGAAGTCGCGCAGGTAGGCGCCGAGCCGGGCGGGCGGCACCGCGCAGTCCTCCCAGCCGGGCCAGGCCTCGGAGCCGTCGGGCAGGCGGGTCGCCGTGCCGCTCGCGTCCTCGCGGATGCGCCACAGGGCCCGCTGGGCGCCGGCGTCCGTCACCACCAGGGCGTCGACCACGTCGGCCGCGCGGACGATCTCCTCCGCACGCGCGCGGGCCTCGCCCGCCGACTCGCCGCCGGTCTCCACGAACAGCCAGGCCCCGCCCTTCGGCAGCCCGGCCGCCGAACGGACCAGGTCGGCCGCCATGCCCTCCACCGTCAGCGGGCCGAGCGGGAGGAGTCCGGCCGCGGCCTCGGCCGCCGCGCTCTCGTCGCCGTATCCCAGCACGGCGAGCGCACGCGCGCGCGGCGCCCGCACCAGCCGTACGACCGCCTCGGTCAGGATGCCGAGCGTGCCCTCGGAGCCGCAGAAGGAGCGGGCCACGTCGGCGCCCTGCTCGGGCAGCAGCGCGTCCAACGCGTACCCCGAGATGCGGCGCGGCAGTTCGGGGAAGCCGGTGCGCAGCCGGGACAGCTCGCCCGCCGCCAGCTCCCGCAGCCCGTCCGGCGCTCCGGCCCAGTCCCGCCCCAGCCGCAGCCGCTGCCCGCGCGCGGTGACGACGGACAGCTCGCGCACGCTGTCCGCGGTGGTCCCCCAGGCGACCGAGTGGGAGCCGCACGAGTTGTTGCCGATCATTCCGCCGAGCGTGCACCTGCTGTGCGTGGACGGGTCCGGGCCGAAGCGCAGGCCGTGCGGGGCGGCGGCCTCCTGGAGCCGGTCGAGGACGAGGCCGGGCTGGACGACGGCCGTGCGGGCCTCGGGGTCGATCGACACCAGGCCGTTCATGTGCCGCGTGAAGTCCAGCACCACGCCCGTGCCCGTCGCCTGCCCGGCGATCGACGTGCCCCCGCCGCGCGCCACCACCGGCACCCCGCGCGCCCGGCACACCGCCAGCGCGGCGGCCACGTCGTCGGCGTCTCTCGGGGCGACGACGCCGAGCGGGACCCGTCGGTAGTTGGACGCGTCCATCGTGACCAGCGCCCGGGAGGTGACGTCGAAGCCCACCTCTCCCCGGACGGCCCTGCGCAGCGCCTCGGCGAGATCTGTCATGCGTCCAGGATGCATCCGATCACGCTCAGTCACCGAAAGTTTTCCACAGCCTCGCCCATATCGTCGTACTAATTCACGAGTCCCAGCGACGGACGATCTTGTCTCATCGGACGGACACGGTTCCGCCCGGTTTCGCCCACCGGATACCCTCCGACTCGTGGCCGACATCCAGATTCCCGCTGACATCAAGCCCGCCGACGGACGATTCGGCGCGGGCCCCTCCAAGGTGCGCACCGAGGCGCTGGACGCCCTCGCCGCGACCGGTTCGTCCCTGCTGGGCACCTCCCACCGCCAGGCGCCCGTCAAGAACCTGGTCGGCAAGGTCCGCGAAGGCATCTCCGAGCTGTTCTCCCTGCCCGACGGCTACGAGGTGGTTCTCGGCAACGGCGGCTCGACCGCCTTCTGGGACATCGCCACCCACGGCCTGATCGAGAACAAGTCGCAGCACCTCAACTTCGGCGAGTTCTCCTCCAAGTTCGCCAAGGCCGCCAAGCTCGCTCCCTGGCTGGCCGAGCCCACCGTCATCGCCACCGAGCCCGGCACCCACCCCGAGCCGCAGGCCGAGGCGGGCGTCGACGTCTACGCCTTCACGCACAACGAGACGTCCACCGGCGTCGCCATGCCGATCAAGCGCGTGGCCGGCGCCGACGAGGGCGCGCTCGTCCTCGTGGACGCCACCTCCGGCGCCGGCGGCCTCCCGGTCGACGTGTCCGAGACCGACGTCTACTACTTCGCCCCGCAGAAGTCCTTCGCCTCCGACGGCGGCCTGTGGATCGGTGTCTTCTCCCCGTCCGCGATCGAGCGCGCGGAGCGCATTCACGCGAGCGGCCGTCACGTCCCGGAGTTCTTCTCCCTCCCCACGGCGATCGACAACTCCCGCAAGAACCAGACGTACAACACCCCGGCCCTCGCCACGCTCTTCCTGCTCAACGAGCAGCTGGAGTGGCTCAACGGCCAGGGCGGCCTCGCCTTCTCCACGGGCCGCACGAAGGACTCCTCCACCCGCCTCTACACCTGGGCGGAAGAGTCCAAGTACGCCACCCCGTTCGTCACCGACCCGGCCAAGCGCTCGCAGGTCATCGGCACGATCGACTTCGCCGACGAGATCGACGCCGCCGCCGTCGCCAAGGTCCTGCGCGCCAACGGCATCGTCGACACCGATCCCTACCGCAAGCTCGGCCGCAACCAGCTCCGCGTCGCCATGTTCCCGGCGATCGACCCGGCGGACGTCGAGGCCCTGACGAAGTGCATCGACTTCGTGATCGAGAAGCTCTGACCTCTCGACAGGCAGCACGCTGAAGGGCGCCCGGCGAGAAGTCTCCGGGCGCCCTTTCGCCGTACGGAGTCCGGCCGTCCTACTGCCCGGCGAACAACTCCTCGGCGCTCGTCACGATCGCGCAGCGGTCGAGCGCTCTCCAGTACCTCCAGGTCAGCGCAGGCCATGACCCGCTCCCGGGCGGAGTCGGAGACCTCGACACCGCGCGCAGCAAGCACCCGAAGGACGGCCCTGGCCTCGCCCTTCGCCTCGCCCTTCGCCTCACCGTCCGCGTGGACCTTGCGCCACGCCTCCTCCATCACGGTGCCGCTGCCGGGAAAGTTCGGGGCGTACGCGCTCATCAGTTCCCTCCAGTGGTCAAGGGCCGGGCTCTCGCCCAGACCCAGTTCCATTTCCGCCCAGTCCTGGTCGGGCCCCACCACCGGTGCCACCTCATCCAGTATCGCAAGCAGACCCGGATCCTTGGCGTGGACGAGCGCGGAGAACACCGTGGCGGGAATATCCCTCACCGCTTCCTCCGGATCGGTGATCACGGGCACGGTCTTCGGCCCCAGCACGAGCGGGAACACCTGCATGCTGGTGTGAAAACCGCTGCCCACCCTGATGGGCCGTACGCCAAGTAGTAGGTCCAGCTGTCGTGTTCGTCCGGGTCCGGTCTGCCCTGTGACTCGACCGCGAGCAGAAAGCCGCCCTCGTCGCCGGCGGTGTGGACCGGAAGAGGCTGTCCACCCGTCGCTCCAACGGCCTGATCTCGGAGGTGGGCGCAGGTCGTACGGAACTCCCGCCCGGAGTACGACGACTTCCACGGGCGTGATTGTCAGTGGGGCGTGGCAAGATCCTGACCGTTGGAAGTCAGCGACGGGCGCGACACGCATCCTGAGGCCCAACACGCCATGATTTGGCGGTAGTTGGGGAGCCAGGAGAGCGCATTGCATGTCGTGTCCCGTCGCCGGTCGTACCCGCTCATGCGCGCACTCCCTCGTGGCCGGCATCGACCCGGCGCGGTTCGGGCTGACCGTCTGATCCTCGAATCCCCGTCCTCACGTCGGCCGGGCCGGGCCCCATCCGTTCCGGCCCGGCCGGCGTCTCCGGAGCAGCTCGAACAACCGGGAACGACTCGTGCACCACCACCGCCACCTCTGGACCGGCCCCAAAGAACGCTTCGGCAACGAGGCCCTACGGCGGCCCCCGCACCCCGATCCCCCACCGGCTCCGGTCTCCGGCGGCGACGTACCGGCAGAGCGCCTGCTCAAGCGCTACCGGGACGTGGCAGCGGAGTTCCCGGCATCGGATCCGCCGCCGATCGAGACGGCGTACTGGCTGGTCAAGCCGCGTTCCCTGGTGCGCGGCAGCTGGGACGACACACAGGAGGCGGCGGTCTGGCCCGGGCGGCGACCGGCCGAGTACGCGCCCCGGTTCGCCGCCGCGGCCCAGCGGGACGCCGGACACCTCACCGCCCTCGTCGGCTCCGCCCGGGAGCGGCCGGCCTCGGGCGGTGACGTGTCGCTCGGCTTCTGCCTCGAACGCCCCTCGTACCTTTCCCTGGCCATCGTCACCTGTTCCCCGCATCGCGAGCGCGGCGACCTGCCGTGTCCGCTCAGCGCATGACGGAGCGCGGACGGAGCACGAGCCGGGGGACCGCCGCGCATGCCCGCCGCCGCGGCGGGTACGACACCTCCCGTACGGGGGCGTCGCGGAAGTGGCTGAAGAGCGAGGGGTGTCGGAAGTGATTCGAAAGTTGCAGGCGGTCGCGCTGGACTGCGCCGATCCGATGCGGCTCGCCGAGTTCTACGCGGAGCTGCTCGGCGGGCGGGTGGTCGCGCACCCGAACGATCCCGGCTGGGTCGAGGTGCACGGGTTCGAGGGGACGCCGCTGGCCTGCCAGCGGGTGGACGGCTACCGAGCGCCCGAATGGCCCGGCCAGGAGCGCCCGCAGCAGCTCCACCTGGATTTCGACGTGGACGACCTCGACGGCGAGGAGAAGCGGGCGCTCTCCCTCGGCGCCACGGTGCTGGAGCGGACGGACCAGCTCCACTCGGAGGCCAACTGGCGGATCTACGCGGACCCGGCCGGCCATCCGTTCTGCCTCTGCCTCCACTGAGGCGATCTCCTGCCGCCCCCTTCCTGTCAGTCCGGTTCCTGTCAGTCCGGTCGGACAGGAAGGGGAGCCACGACCCTGCGGGAGCGCTCCCACCCGCTCCGCACTTGAGAATCCGGGCGTCCGGTGCCTCCATGGAGACATGGCCAGTGTGCGTACGAGCCCCGCGCTCGCCCCGTTCGTCAAGCAGTACGCCGCCCTGCTCACGACCCACAGGCGGGACGGCACCGGCGTCGGCACCCCGGTGAACATCGCCGTCGAGGGGGACCACGCCTATTTCCGCACCCCGGGCACCACCTGGAAGGTCAAGCGGCTGCGCGGCAACCCCGAGGTGGAGCTGGCCCCCGCCACCGTGCGCGGGGCACCCACCGGACCGGAGATCCACGCGCGGGCCCGGCTGCTGGAGCACGGCAGCGCGGAGGACCGGCACGCGGCACGGCTGCTGCGGCACAAGTACCCGATCGTGCAGGGGGTGTTGGTGCCGCTCTCGCACAAGGTGATGCGGGCGCCGACGCTGCACTACGAGGTGCGGCCGGTGCAGGAGGCGCCTCCGCAGTCACCCCCGGGGACGGCTCCGGAGACACCGCCGGGGAAGTGGGCGGGGCCCGGCGGCCAGTGACCGTTCAGCCCCTGCGCCGCAGCCACCGCAGCCCGAGGAGGGCGGCCACCACGGCGGCGACGATCGCGGCACCGGTCTTGTAGTTGCCGCTGCCGCCGCCCGGACCGGCCGCCGAACTCGCGCCGCCGGACGACGACTTGGCGCCGACGGCCCGGCCGGGGGCGTCCGCCGCCTCGACCTGGCTGCCCGCGCCCTCGGAGCTGTAGAGCAGCTTGGTCCCGTCGGCGGAGTAGGTGATGCCCTCTCCCTGCCTCTGTATGGGCATGTCGAGCTGGCCCTCACGCTTGATGCGGCCGCCGTTCCAGTCGTAGTGGATCCCGCCGAAGTAGCCGCGCACGGCGAGCTGCCGGCCGTCCGGCGAGAAGGCGGCGTCCGTGGCCCACAGGTCGACGGCGGCGACGGGCCGGAAGACGTTCGCGCCGGAGGTGGAGAGGGTGGCCGGGCCCTCGTAGAGGTGCCCGCCGTCCTCCTTCTTGTCGATGATGTAGACGCGCCCGGTCTTCGGGTGCACGACCAGCGACTCGGCGTTGCGGGGTCCGTTCGCGTACTTCACGACGTACTGCGTGGCGGTGACCGTCTGGTCCTTGAGTACCTTCGGCTCGGGCAGCTTGTAGATCCACACGTACGGCCACGAGCCGTCGAGGTTGTCGCCGATGTCGCCGGCGTAGATCTGGTCGTCCGGGCCGATGGAGACGGCCTCGACGTCGCGCGGGGAGCCGATGCCGCGCAGGGTGATCCGGGCGACCGTCTTCCCGGTCCGGCCGTCCACGGCGTAGAGGTACGGGCCGTCGCCGCTGTCGTTGTGCGTCCAGTAGATGCCGGGGTGCTGCCGGGAGGCGGCGAGACCGCTGGACTCGGCGATCCGTGGGTCCCTGAGGGTGAACCCCTGGTCGCCGGCGCCGCTTTCGGCGGCGGAGACGGGCAGCGCGCAGACACCCACGAGCAGCACTGGGGCGAGGACGGCGAACGATCGGCGCATCCCCCCAGCCTGCCATCCCCGCCCGGACGGACCCCGACGTGGTGGGCCTCACACCCCACCGGTGTGTGTGATCGTCCATCATGAGCGGATGCTCAGATTCATGCCCGTAGGTGACTCCATGACGATCGGGAGCGCGGGCGAGCACACCTGGCGCTACCGGTTGTGGCGGCACCTGTGTGAGGCGTACGACGGCCCGTTCACGTTCGTCGGCCCGCGCGAGGAGCTGTACGACAAGTCGTCCGACGCGCCGACGTCGTACGCCTACGCCGAGCCCGGCTTCCCGCGCCGCCACCTGGCGGGCTGGGGCGAGGGCTGGCTGCACATGGCCCCGCTGATCGGCGAGACGGTGCGCGTCCACCGCCCGGACGTGCTGCTGGTCTCCCTCGGCCTGATCGACCTGGGCTTCTACACGAACGCGGAGCAGACGGCGGAGAACGTACGGGCGTTCGTCGCCGGCGCGCGGGAGGCCGCCCCGCGCATACGCATGGTCGTCCTCCCGGTGATCCCGAACATCCGGGCCGCGGCGGACGAGCCGTTCGCGGCCCAGGTGGACCTCTTCAACACCCTGCTCGCCAAGACGGTCGCCGACCTGGACGAGCCCCGCTCCCCGCTGCTGCTGGCCTCGCCGCCCGAGGCGTACGACATCCACGCCGACACCTACGACGGCACGCATCCCAACGCGAGCGGGGAGCACCGGATCGCGGGCGCGTTCGCGGGGGCGATGCGGGAGGCGTGGGGAGTCGGACAGGCGTACGCGGCCGGAACAAGCTGACCTGAATCCGGCGAGTCCTGGTCACCGTGCGTATCGTTGTACTGCGCGGCTGCATCTGTCCGTGGGGCAGCCGGGGAGGAGCGCCACGATGACCGTCCTTGAAGACAGGACCGAGATGGCCGAGGAGAGCGGCGAGCTGACTCTGGACAAACTGTTCGAGTCGCTTGAGCGGATCACCCCCGAGGGATACAAGGTCGAGATCGTCGAGGGGGCCATCTTCATGTCACCGCAGCGGGACACTCATTGGGAGATCATCGCCGACATCTACGAGCAGTTGCGCACCAGGTACCCGCGCAAGCGCATCAAGTCGGATGTCCGCGTCGACTACCCGGGCCACCTCAACGGTTTCTGCTCCGATGTCACCCTCGTGGCCGAGGGCGCTGAGAAGACCCCTGGGGGCCTCTGGCGCTGCGACGACGTCGAGTTCGTCGCGGAGGTCATCTCGAAGGGCACAGCCCACAACGACTACGGCCCCAAGAGGGCCGCCTACGCCACCGCCGAAGTCCCCGTCTACGTCATCGCCGATCCCTACCAGCGCCGGTGCCACATCTACACCCAGCCCAAGGAAGGCGACTACGAGATCGAGACCACGGTCCACTTCGGCAGCGACCTGGACCTCACCAAAACCATCGTCGACCTCACCCTCAAGACCGACGGCTTCCCCCGCGACTAGCCCAACCCCGCTTGCCTAGAGCGCACTTCAAGCCGTTGGCTGGGGGACCATGAAGTACACGCAGCTAGGACGCACGGGACTCAAGGTCGGCCGGCTCGTTCTCGGGACGATGAACTTCGGGCCGCAGACGGACGAGAGCGACAGCCACGCGATCATGGACGCGGCGCTGGACGCGGGCATCAACCTCTTCGACACGGCCAACGTGTACGGGTGGGGCGAGAACAAGGGCCGCACCGAGAGCATCATCGGCAACTGGTTCGCCAAGGGCGGCGCGCGGCGCGACAAGGTCGTCCTCGCCACCAAGGTCTACGCGAACATGGCCGCCGACGGCCAGCCGGCCTGGCCGAACCACGACAAGCTCTCCGCGCTGAACATCCGGCGGGCCGTGGACGCCAGCCTGAAGCGGCTCCAGACCGATCACATCGATCTGTACCAGTTCCACCACATCGACCGGGACACCCCCTTCGACGAGATCTGGCAGGCGATCGACACCCTGGTCCAGCAGGGCAAGATCCTCTACGTCGGCTCCTCCAACTTCCCGGGTTACAAGATCGCCCAGGCCAACGAGACCGCCGCCCGGCGTGGCGGCACCATCGGGCTGGTCAGCGAGCAGTGCCTGTACAACCTCCACGAGCGGCGCGCCGAGATGGAGGTCATCCCGGCCGCGCAGGAGTACGGCCTCGGGGTCATCCCCTGGTCCCCGCTGCACGGCGGGCTGCTCGGCGGGGTCATCAAGAAGGAGGTCCAGGGCGGTCGCCGCGCCTCGGGCCGCGCCGCCGACACCCTGGCCGACCCGGCCGCCCGCGCCCGGATCCAGGCGTACGAGGACCTGGTCGACAAGCACGGCCTGGAGCCCGGCGAGGTGGCTCTGGCCTGGCTGCTGACCCGGCCGGGGGTGACCGGTCCCATCGTCGGTCCGCGCACGGCCGAGCAGCTCGGCTCCGCGCTGCGCGCCGTCGAGCTGGAGCTGAGCGAGGAGCTGGTGGCGGGGCTGAACGAGGTCTTTCCGGGCCCGGGTCCGTCGCCGGAGGCGTTCGCCTGGTAGGGCCGTAGCACCGTGGGGGCGTGGGGGACACTCCCCCACGCCCCTGGCTGCTTCATGTGACTACTTCATGTGGCTACTTCATCGCCGAAGCCAAGGCCACCACCACGAACATCAGCACAAGTACACCGGCCATGATCCGGTTCCGGGTTTTCGGGTCCACGGCATCGAGCCTAACCGGCCCCGCCCAGTGCCCAGCGCCCGACCGCCTCGTACCGCGGCTGCTCCCCCGGCACCCCGGACCGCGGCAGATTGCTGCGCACCAGCGCCACGTCGGCCACCGTCCAGGCACTGCTGGTGAACTCCGCCAGCGCGTCGACGTACGGCCCGGTGTCGAAGCCGTCCCTGCTGCGGGCCAGGGTCAGATGGGCCTTGTAGCGGCGGTGCTCGTCCGTCGGCAGCCCCGCCTTGCGTGCCGCCGACTCCGCCCGCTCCGCCAGCAGGCGCAGCTCGGCGAGGTCCCCGGACGCCCCGGCCCACAGCGCGCGGCCGTGGCCGAACTGGCCGCCGCCGCGGACGGCCAGCCGGAAGGGGGCGGTGCGGTGGGCCGCGCGGGACAGGCGGTCGGACAGGTCGGGTACGACGTCGTCCGCGACCTCGCCGTAGAAGGCGAGGGTGAAGTGCCAGCCGGGGCGGCCCGTCCAGCGCAGCCCCTGCGGAGCGGGCAGCCGCTTCAACCCGGCCACCTCGGCGGCGAGCTCCTGGACGACGTGCTCCGGCGGGAGCACCGCCGCGAAGAGTCTCATGCCCTCACCTTCGCAGACACCCGAGGGCAGGATGCCCTTCACGGCGATCGGCCGGAGAGGGAGGGCGCGGGTGCCGCCCTCCCCCGCCCCCGGCCGGCAGGCCTACGCCGCTGCGGTCAGTTCCTCCCGCTCGCGCGGGACGAAGCGGACTCTCGGGTGGCCGTGGTGCCAGCCCACCGACAGGCGCAGGCCGCCGATGCGGGTCAGGACCAGGCCGATGGTCACGGCGGCCGCGGCCGAGACGGCGCCGCCGAGGACGAAGCCGACGCGGGGGCCGTAGGTGTCGGTGATCCAGCCGACGACCGGGGCGCCCAGCGGTGTGCCGCCCATGAAGACCATCATGAACAGGGACATCACCCGGCCGCGCATGGCCGGGTCGGTGGCCATCTGGACCGAGGTGTTCGCCGTGACGTTCACCGTCATGCCGAAGACCCCGATCGGGACCATGAACAGCGCGAACAGCCAGTAGGACGGGGCCAGCGCGGTCACGATCTCCAGCGTGCCGAAGGCCACCGCGGCGGCGATCAGGACGCGCAGCCGTGCCGTGCCGCGCCGGGCGGCCAGCAGGGCGCCGACCAGGGAACCGACGGCCATCAGGGTGTTGAAGAGGCTGTAGCCGCCGGCGCCGGCGTGGAAGACGTGCTGGGCGTAGGCGGAGAGCCAGACCGGGAAGTTGAAGCCGAACGTGCCGATGAAGCCGACCAGCACGATGGGCCAGATCAGGTCCGGGCGCCCGGCGACGTACTGCAGGCCCTCGCGCAGCTGGCCCTTGCCGCGCGGGGTACGCTGCACGACGTGCAGCTCGCGGGCGCGCATCAGGAGCAGGCCGGTGATGGGGGCGGCGAACGACAGGCCGTTGGCGAGGAACGCCCAGCCCGTGCCCACTCCGGTGATCATGAGGCCGGCGACGGCCGGGCCGATCAGGCGGGCGGACTGGAAGTTCGCCGAGTTCAGGCTGACGGCGTTCTGCAGCTGCTCGGGACCGACCATCTCCGAGACGAAGGACTGCCGGGCCGGGTTGTCCACGACCGTGGCGAGGCCGACGGCGAAGGCGGCCAGGTAGACGTGCCAGACCTGGACGTGCCCGGAGAGGGTCAGCGCGGCGAGCGCCAGGCCGGACAGGGCCATCGAGGACTGGGTGACCAGCAGCGTGGGCCGCTTGGGGAGCCGGTCGACCAGGACACCGCCGTAGAGGCCGAAGAGCAGCATCGGCAGGAACTGGAGGGCTGTCGTGATGCCCACGGCGGCGGAGGAGCCGGTGAGGCTGAGGACGAGCCAGTCCTGGGCGATGCGCTGCATCCAGGTGCCCGTGTTGGAGACGACCTGGCCCAGGAAGAAGAGGCGGTAGTTCCTGACCCTCAGCGAGCTGAACATCGAGGACGTGGAGGTCTTACGGGAAACGGGGGTGGTAGTAGTGGTCGGTGCGGGGGCGGAAGGTGTTCCGGATCCCGTACTCAAGCGAGTTCGCCTCCTCCATAAAGCGGCTTACAGGTGTGCGAGTTTCTCCAGCACGGGGGCGGCGGCGCGCAAAGACGCCCACTCGTCCTCGTCCAGGCCCTCGACCAGTCCGGCCAGGAACGCGTTGCGCTTGCGGCGGCTCTCCTCGAGCATCGCCTCGGCCTGTTCGGTCTGGGTGACGACCTTCTGGCGCCGGTCCTCGGGGTGCGGCTCCAGCCGGACCAGCCCCTTGGCTTCGAGCAGCGCGACGATGCGGGTCATCGACGGCGGCTGGACGTGCTCCTTGCGGGCGAGTTCGCCCGGCGTGGCCGAGCCGCAGCGGGAGAGCGTGCCGAGCACCGACATCTCGGTGGGGCTCAGTGACTCGTCCACCCGCTGGTGCTTGAGCCGACGGCTCAGCCGCATCACGGCGGAGCGGAGGGAGTTCACGGCGGCTGCGTCGTCGCCATGGGTGAGATCCAGGTCCGGCATGTCCTTAGAGTAACTCATTACTCTCTCTAAAGACCACCGCGACACCGACACGATGCCCGTGACTCTGGCCACTGAACCTCTCCATCACCCGTATGAGTGAGTCGATTCCGGAAAGTGACGCATCGGGCGGCCGGATGTGGCGACCCTCGTAGGCATGGGGACCAGTGTGCTCAGCCTGCGGATAGACGGGGAGCTGCTCGAACGGCTCCGGCACCACGCGGCGAAAAGAGGAATGAGCGTCCAGGACTATGTCATCCGGACGCTCATTCGCGACGACTTCGACGTGCGGTTCCAGGCCGCCGTCGACGAGACGGAGAAGTTCTACGGGGTCTCCGAGCCCCGGCCGATCACATGAGGCCCAGGGCCGGCATCAGGTAGTAGAAGGCGAAGACCGCCGAGACGACGTACATCGCCGCCGGGATCTCCCGGAACCGGCCCGCGGCCAGGCGCAGCACCGTGAAGGTGATGAAGCCCATGCCGATGCCGTTGGTGATCGAGTAGGTGAACGGCATCATCAGCATGGTCACGAAGGCCGGGATGGCGATCGTGTAGTCCGCCCAGTCGATCTCCTTGATCGAGTTCGACAGGATCAGGAAGCCGACCACGATCAGCGCCGGGGTGGCCGCCTGGGACGGGACCATCGTGGCGACCGGGGTGAGGAACAGCGCGACGGCGAAGAGGCCGCCCGTGACGACGTTCGCGAGGCCCGTCCGGGCGCCCTCGCCGACACCGGCCGTGGACTCCACGAACGCGGTCGTGGCCGAGGAGGAGCTGGCGCCGCCCGCCGCGACGGAGAGGCCGTCGATGAAGAGGACCTTGTTGATGCCCGGCATGTAGCCCTGGGCGTCGGTCAGCTTGGCCTCGTCGCTGACGCCCATGATCGTGCCCATCGCGTCGAAGAAGCACGACAGTAGGACCGTGAAGACGAACAGGATGCCGGTCAGCAGGCCGACCCGGGAGAAGCCGCCGAACAGGCTGACCTGGCCGACCAGGCCGAAGTCGGGGGTGGAGACCGGGTTGCCCGGCCACTTCGGGACGGTCAGGCCCCAGGAGGAGACCGCGGTGACGGCGTTGATGATCATCGCGAGGACGGTCATGCCGACGATCGAGATCAGGATCGCGCCCGGGGTCCTGCGGACGAGCAGCGCGAAGGTGAGCAGCACGCCGAGGATGAAGACCAGCACGGGCCAGCCGTGCAGGTGGCCGCCGACGCCGAGCTGGAGCGGGACGGTGGTCTGGGCAGCGTCGGGCATGCGCATGACGAAGCCGGAGTCGACCAGGCCGATCAGCATGATGAACAGGCCGATACCGATCGAGATGGCCTTGCGCAGACCGAAGGGCACGGCGTTCATCACGCGCTCGCGCAGGCCGGTGGCAACCAACAGCATGACCACGAAACCGGCGAGCACGACCATGCCCATGGCGTCCGGCCAGGTCATCCGGGGCGCGAGCTGGAGGGCGACGACGGAGTTCACACCGAGGCCGGCGGCGAGCGCGATCGGGACGTTGCCGAGGACGCCCATGAGGAGGGTGGTGAAGGCGGCCGTCAGCGCGGTCGCGGTCACCAGCTGGCCGTTGTCCAGGTGATGCCCGTACATGTCCTTCGCGCTGCCGAGGATGATCGGGTTCAGCACGATGATGTACGCCATCGCGAAGAAGGTGGCGAGACCGCCGCGGATCTCGCGGGCGACGGTGCTGCCGCGCTCGGAGATCTTGAAATAGCGGTCGAGCGCACCGTTCGGCGCGCCCTTCTCGGGCGTGGGGGCCTTGGCGGGAGCCGAGGTGGACATGCGGGACCTCATCTCCGACGGGGTTCCCCCGAGCCGCGTTGGAGTTTCATACGAGCAGAAGTGGACAAAGACAAACGGTTTCAGTATGAACGTATGAGTGATAGATCGCTATCTCCGCGCGTAGACACCGGCGGCGCTTAAGCTGTGCGCATGGCCAAATGGACCCCGAAGCACGAGGCACCGGAGCCCCTGGAGGGCCCCGTGGTCGCCACCATCACCGGCGGCACGATCGTGTGGTTCGTGCTCTTCCTGGTCCAGCTGCCGTTCTACGGCTGGTTCCACGACCACGGTCACCTGTGGTGGCTGTGGACCTGCCTGGCCGGAGGCGGACTGGGGCTGATCGGGATCTGGTACGTCAGGAAGCGCGACGCCGCGATCAAGCGGGCGACGGCGCTGAAGGCGACGACGCCGAAGTAGCCGTACCGTCGATGACATGACCCACATAGACGCGGGCGCCGAACTCGACCCCGTGCATCCGGTGGCCCTGCCGATGACCAGGTCGGCCGGGCTGACCGGTGCCGAGGTGGCGGACCGCGTCAGGCGCGGGCAGGTCAACGACGTTCCCGTGCGCAGCAGCCGGTCGCTCGGCGAGATCGTGCGGGCGAACGTCTTCACCCGGTTCAACGCGATCATCGGCGTGCTCTGGGTGATCATGCTGTGCGTCGCGCCGATCCAGGACAGCCTGTTCGGCTTCGTGATCCTCGCCAACACCGGCATCGGCATCGTCCAGGAGTGGCGGGCCAAGCAGACCCTCGACTCGCTCGCGGTGATCGGCGAGGCCAGACCGACGGTGCGCCGGGACGGGGCGGCCGTCGAGGTCGCGACCGACGAGCTCGTGCTCGGCGACCTGATCGAGATCGGCCCCGGGGACAAGGTCGTCGTGGACGGGGTGTGCGCCGAGGCCGACGGGCTGGAGATCGACGAGTCGCTGCTCACCGGCGAGGCCGACCCCGTCGTCAAGCGCTCCGGCGACCCGGTCATGTCCGGCAGCTTCGTCGTCGCGGGCGGCGGCGCCTTCCAGGCCACCAAGGTCGGCCGCGAGGCCTACGCCGCCCAGCTCGCCGAGGAGGCCTCCCGCTTCACCCTGGTCCACTCCGAGCTGCGCACCGGCATCTCCACGATCCTCAAGTACGTCACCTGGATGATGGTCCCGGCGGCCGTCGGGCTCGTCATCACCCAGCTCGTCGTCAAGAGCAACGAGCTGAAGGACGCCGTGGCGCGGACCGTCGGCGGGATCGTCCCGATGGTCCCCGAGGGGCTGGTGCTGCTCACCTCGGTCGCCTTCGCGATCGGCGTGATCCGGCTGGGCCGCAAGCAGTGCCTGGTGCAGGAGCTCCCGGCCATCGAGGGGCTGGCCCGCGTCGACACCGTCTGCCTGGACAAGACCGGCACCCTCACCGAGGGGGGCATGGACGTCACCCGGCTCAGGATCCTCGACGGCTACGACGAGAGTTACGTACGCAAGGTCCTCGGCGCGCTCGGCGAGTCCGACCCGCGCCCCAACGCCTCCCTCCAGGCGATCATCGACGCCTACCCCGACAGCGTCGAATGGCGCTGTGTGGAGTCGCTGCCGTTCTCCTCGGCCCGCAAGTACAGCGGGGCCGCGTTCAGCGAGGGCGACGGCGAGACCAGCACCTGGCTGCTGGGCGCCCCGGACGTGCTCCTCGCCGACGGCGACCCGGCCCTGGCCGACACCGAGCGGCTCAACGAGCAGGGGCTGCGGGTGCTGCTGCTGGCCCGCGCCGTGCGCGACCTGGACGACGCCGAGCCGGCCCGTGGCGCCCGCGCCGCCGCCCTCGTCGTACTCGAACAGCGGCTGCGGCCGGACGCGGCCGACACCCTGCGCTACTTCGCCGAGCAGGACGTCCGCGCCAAGGTCATCTCCGGGGACAACGCGGTCTCGGTCGGCGCGGTCGCGGCCAAGCTGGGCCTACAGGGCACGACGGTCGACGCGCGGCGGCTGCCCGGCGACACGGCGGGGATGGCGCGGGCACTGGACTCCGGGACGGTCTTCGGACGGGTCACCCCGCAGCAGAAGCGGGACATGGTGGGTGCGCTCCAGTCGCGCGGGCACACGGTCGCGATGACCGGCGACGGCGTGAACGACGTGCTCGCGCTGAAGGACGCCGACATCGGGGTCGCCATGGGCTCCGGCTCGGAGGCGACGCGGGCGGTGGCGCAGATCGTGCTGCTGGACAACAGCTTCGCGAGCCTGCCGTCGGTGGTCGCCGAGGGGCGCCGGGTGATCGGCAACATCACGCGCGTGGCGACGCTGTTCCTGGTGAAGACCGTGTACTCCGTGCTGCTTGCGGTCCTCGTGGTCTGCTGGCAGGTCGAATACCCCTTCCTGCCCCGCCACTTGACCATGCTGTCCACCCTCACCATCGGCGTCCCGGCCTTCTTCCTGGCCCTCGCCCCCAACACGGAGCGCGCGAAACCCCATTTCGTCCGGCGGGTGATGCGGTACTCGATCCCGGGCGGCGTGATGTGCGGGGCGGCGACCTTCGTGACCTATCTGATCGCCCGTCACCATTACGGTGGTGGCGGCGAGTTGGGCGCCGAGACCAGCGCGGCCACGCTGACGCTGTTCCTGATCTCCATGTGGATCCTGGCGATCGTCGCCCGGCCCTACACCTGGTGGCGGGTGACCCTGGTGGCCGCGATGGGCGTGGCGTTCCTGGTGGTGCTGGTCGTCCCGGCCCTGCAGAGCTTCTTCGCGCTGAAACTGGTGGGCGTGACCATGCCGTGGACCGCCGTCGGCATAGCGGTGGTGGCGGCGGCCGCCCTGGAGTGGATCTGGAAGTGGGTCGACCGCCGCTTCCCCGACTAGGGGACTTCGCGGGTTACTTCGCGGCGACGTACACGCCCGTGGCGCTGACGCCGGGCGTGGTCGAGGCGCCGGCGTAGCTGTAGCGCCAGTAGCCGGAGGCCGAGACGGTCGCCGTCGTCTTCAGGTTGCCGGAGGAGTCCGTCGTCACCGTCTTGACCGTGGTGTACGTGCTGGTGCCGGCCTTGCGGAACTGGAGCTTGACCGACTGGCCGCCGAACGTGTTGTACGTGTGCTTCTCCCAGTCGGCGCGGGTCAGCCTGCCGGTGACGGTGACGGACCTGCCCTTGGTGACGGACGTCGCGCTCGCAGCGGTCGTCAGCTTGGAGTAGCGCTGGACCAGGGTGGTGGCCAGACCGCTCTGGTCCTTGAAGCCGACCTTGCTCATGTCCGGGTTGCTCTGGCTCTGCCCGTTGAAGGCGACTGCCTCGACGGCCGCGCTCCAGCCGCCCGCCCAGGCGTTCTTCAGGTCGCCGTCGGACGGGTAGATGTTGATGGAGCCCTTGCAGGTGGCCGTCGTCGACGAGGTGGCGGTGCAGGTCGCCGGGTTGTCGCCGTACAGCTCGGGGGCCGTGTCGGTGTAGCTGCCGTGGTAGAGGAAGGCGTCGGTGACGAAGTCCTTCGCGGCGATGTTCACGGTGCTGCCGTGCGTCAGGGTGTAGCTGTACGAGACGCTGACCTCGTTGGTGGAGCCCACCTTGACCGCCTTGGCGATCGACAGGTGGGAGAAGCTCGCGTTCAGCGTGTAGGGGGTGCCCGAGTCGGCGGCGGCCTGCGCGGCCGGGACTGCGAGGGCGGTGAGGGCCAGGGCGCCGGTGACAGCGGCGACGGTGGCTCGTATGCGCATGTGCGTTCCCCTGGAGGGAGAAGTGATGTGGAGTCGGTCGACTCAGGCGATCAGATCCGTGGCCCCGGGGACTGGTTGTACGGCGACAGCGAATTCCGGCCAGATTTGGGGCGGGCATTGCCTGTTCATGACGTTGGCCTTGACATACGCCGGGAACGGACAAGGCCCGCCGGGTCCAGGTTTGTTCAGCCCTGGCGCGCGGCTCCGTCGGGCCGGACGGCGTCAACCGGCAGTCCGGCCTGGCGGGCTTCGACGACAGTGTCCGCGGTGCCGCCGCCCTTGCCGGACGGGGGCTCACCGTTCCAGATGGCGACGAGCCGGTCAGCTTGCCGCAACACCGTGCGGTTGGCGTCCTCGTACGCCGAGCGGTTCGCGGGTCTCATGGTCCAGGACGAGGGCCTCGGCGGTGGCCGCCAAGAGCCGGTCGAACGTCTCCACGTGGCCGGGCTTGACCTTGTTCTGCCGGTAGTCGGGCGAGGGGATGACCACGATCAGACGGCCGCCGAGCTCCAGCACCACCTCGGCGAACAGCGAGTCCGCCCCCTTGGCGATACAGGGGACACCGGGCGCGCCGGAAGGCTGAGGGGCGGTCCAACGACGCGCAGGTCCATGCCTCCCGCGTGTGCAGCGTCGCGCGTAGCCGTACATCAGCTTTCTTCGGTGATCGCCTCGCACATGCGCCGGAACCCCCGGAACAGGGGCCGTGCGGCGCTTCCAGGGGCCGCGCTAGCTTTCTGCGTAGCCCTTGGCACGATCCGGAAGATCGAACGTGGCGAGCGCGGAGTCGGCGACAGCACGCTCGAAGCCATCGCGGATGCCCTGGGCATCGACCCAGCGCGGCTCCGCTCGGATCGAGAGTCGGTGCAGACGCGGGTCCGTGACGCGTTACCGGCGATCTCCGCCGCGATTGCGGCGTACGACGTTCCCGACGACGGACCGGTTCGTCCTCGGACGGGGCAGGAGGCCACGACATGGAGGCTGGGGAAGTCGGCATGGCTGACACTGCCACAAGCCCGGAGCCAGAGCCGCAGAACGCGTACGCGGGCATCTGGCTGTCCCGGTACGAGTTCTACTCGTCCAGCCGCGACGAGACGTTCGACTGCAAGCACCACGTCGTGATCGTCCAGCACGGCAACCGGCTGACAGCGCAGAGCCTGCCCGGAGCGTCGACCAACCCGGACAGCCCGTTGTCTCTGGATCTCACCGTTGACCGGAGCATCGTCACCGGTACGTGGACCGAGCAGACGGCGGCCAACGGGTACTACCAGGGCGCCCGGTACCACGGTGCGATTCAGCTGCTCGTCGAGCCGACAGGCCGACGTATGACGGGCAAGTGGGTCGGGTTCGGCAAGGACTTCGATGTGAACACGGGCCCGTGGGAGCTGCGCCTGCTCGACCGGTCGACAGGCCGCGCGAGCATCGAGCGGTACTCGACCACACCGCAGTGAGGATCGGGGCGGCTCCCTCCGCAAGGAAACAGTGGGAGCCGCCCCGTGCGGGCGCCTGGCCGCCGTCAGTCGAACCAGCGGTCCCTGGCCAGTTCCTCCGTCCTGGACGGGTCCTCCAGCAGGGCGGCCACCTCGAAGCGGCGCGGCCACTGGCCCGCCGCCCAGGCCAGTCCGGCGGCCACGCCCTCCAGTGTGGCCGCGTGCAGCACGCCGTCGGTGGTGAGGCGCCAGTCGATCTCCACACCGTCCACGAGGAGTTCCTCGTGTTCGACGTAGGTCTCGGGGGTGCGCGGTCCGAGCAGGACGCGCACCGGGTCCGGTACGTCGTGCTCGGTGCCCTCCGAGTGGACCTCGCCGGTGACGGACTCGCTCAGCCGCCGCACCTGGAACAGCTCCGCCAGCTCGCCGGCCCGGGCCGGGCGGACCGGCAGCAGGGGCACACCGGAGGTGAAGGGCAGCAGATCGGGGGAGTCGACGACCACGGCGTCGGTGGCGTTCACGACCTCCACCTGTCCGTCGGTCACGGCCCGCAGCTCGTCCGGCAGGGTCACCTGCTCGGGGTCCAGGTCCGCCAACGCGCCGTACAGGCCGTGCAGTTGGGCCGAGGAGACAGGCCGCTCGGGGTCGGACAGGCGGTCCAGCAGTTCGGCGGCGCCGCCCGGCTCGTCCAGCAGGGCCGCGACCGAGGTGCGCACGCCGAGGGCGCGCAGCACCTGCTCGTCCTCGAACCCGGTCGCGTCGGCCTCGTCGTACAGGCCGTGGAGAAGAGGGTCGCCCCCTGCGGCGAGGAGGCCGGCGGGGCGGCGGCCGTCGAGGACGGGGTGGCCGCGCAGCCACCAGGCCGTGTACGGCCGTACGACCTCGTGCGTGCCGTCGGGCAGCAGGATGCGGACCGGCTGGGTCAGGGCGTCCCGCAGCGGCGGCTGGGCGAGCAGGGCGAGGGCCTCCGGCCAGCGGTCGTCGTCCACGAGGTCCAGGTCGCGTACGGCGATCAGCTCGGTGGCGACCGGCGGGACGGGGCTGTCGGGGAAGCGGTCGAGGATGTCCTCGCACCACACGTCGACGGCGTCGAGCAGCCCGGCGTCGTCGGGTTCGGCGAAGTCGCCCTCCCGGGGCTCCAGTTCGTCCGGGTCGAGGACGACGTCGGCGGCGCGGACCAGTGCGAAGTTCGCGAGCACCCCGCATGCGGTCAGCGGTTGTTCGCCCCACTTGTCGGCCAGGTCGGCGTCCACGGCGGCGAGTTCGTCCTCGCGGATCACCCGGGCGAAGGCGCTGCCGGGCAGGACCAGCTCGCCCGCCGGGGCCAGTTCGCCGTCCTCGTCGGGCAGGGCGAGCGCGCCGAGCCAGGGCTCGTCACCGGGTTCCAGCCCCGCGTCGCGCACCAACGCCAGGACGGTGTCGGCCAGTTCCTCGGCGTCCGGCGCGTCCTCCTCCCAGCCCAGCGCCCCCTCCTCGTCCAGCGAGGCGGTGACGGCGGCCCGGACCTGCGGGGTGGTGAGCACCGCGCGCGGGCTCGCGGGCAGGGCGCCCAGCTTCTCCAGCAGCGGGTGCGCGGCGCTCTCGTGGGCGACCTTCAGCCCGAGCCGGCCGAGGACTTCGGGGTCGATCCGCGCGGCGTCCGGGGTGGGGAGGAGGACCTGGCGCGGGCCGATGGCCGTACGGCCGTCCGCGAGTGGCACGGGCAGCCCGGAGAGCCGGTCGGGGTCGACCCCGGCGAGGCTGTCGTAGAGCCGCCACCACCAGTCGGGGTCCTTCTCCAGTCCGGCGAGGCGGTCGACGGCGTCGGCGAGGGAGAGCCGGGCGACGCCCAGGCCGCGCAGCTCGGAGCGTCGTTCCAGGCCCGCGGGCAGCAGGGTGGGCAGCACCTCGGCGAGCACCCGGACGGTGTCCGCCCCGGCGCCCTCCACGATCTCCGCGTCCCGGGGCCGCAGCACCTCGGGCAGCTCGTCCTCGCCGCCCGGCGCGAGCGCCGGGGGCAGGAAGGCGGTGCGCGGCAGCCGCTCCAGCACGGCCTGCCGCAGGGCACCGTCCAGCGCGCCCTTGCCCAGCGGGCCGGGCACGAGGTCGATGATCCCGTCCGTCACCGGGCGCCAGGCGGCGAGGAGTTCGGTGTACGCGTCGGCCGCGCGCTGCACCAGGAAGTCGGTGAGCGGGCCGGGGGCCGCGTGCCGGCGGGTGGCGTCGAGCGGGAAGGAGGCGATGAGCAGGGCCGGGACGCCGAGCGGCTCGTCGCTCGGGGTGGGCGCGTGCACGACGGGCGCGGTGCGCGGCCGCACCGGCCGCCCGGCCGCGTCCTCGGGCACGGCCCAGGTGACGGACCAGTGGGGCCGCAGCCGCTCCTCCACGGGCCGGTCGGCGAGCAGGTCGGCGGTGAGCGCGCCGTGGGCACAGACGCTGCGCCACCGCGTCGTGCCCTCCCGCGAGTCCTCCACGACGGTGACGGCGCCGTCGGCGGCACTGGTACGGCGGCGCAGGACGCGCGGCTCCCGGCCGTCGACCTCGACGACGACCTCCGCCAGGCCCGGCAGGGCGAGGAGCAGCGCGTCGTCCACGGCGTCGAGGAGCCGTTCGGCGAGGTCGGCGGCGGCCGTGTCCCGCAGCGGCAGGATGACGGCGGTGTCGTACGACTCCGGCGCGGTGCCCTCGGCCGCGAACGGCAGCCGCAGCAGCGGCACATGGCCGTCCCGCCGCCGGACCTCGTCGCCCAGTCCCGGGCTGTGCCGGGCGGTTCCGGCGGCCAGCTCGCGCGCCTCGGCGAGCGACCAGCGCACCCCGCCGTGGCGTCCCACGATCGCGGGCTCGTCCGTCACCGCGATGACGGCGGCGAACCCGACGCCGAACCGTCCCACGGCGCTGCGGGCCCCCTCGGCGTCCCGTTTGGCGGAGGCCCGCAGGGTGGACAGCGACTCGACACCGGCGGCGTCCAGCGGGGCACCGGTGTTGGCGGCGACGAGGACGCCGCCCTGGAGGGTGAGCCGCAGCCGGCCCGGAGCGTGCGCGCGGGCGGCGGCGTCGGCGGCGTTCTGCGCCAGCTCCACGACCAGCCGGTCCCGGTAGCCGCCCAGGACCAGGTCCTCCTCGGCGTTGGCGTCCTCCCGGAACCGGGCGGGGCTGGTGGCCCAGGCGTCGAGCACACCGCGCCGCAGCCGGGCGGTGCCGAAGGGGTCGGCGCCCTCGGCCGCCGGCCGCACGTACTTGCTGCTCACGTTCACTCTCCACCTCGTCGCTGTGAGGACGAAGGTACAGCGCGCACGGGGCGGCCGGGGCCCGGGTGCCGGGCGGCAGGGCGGCGGGCCCGGGCCGGGCGCGTCAGCCGCCGAGCACGGGCAGGGAGAGGTGGCAGTCGACGGGCTGCGCGTGGGCGGGGTCGAGGGCGTTGCGGACGAGTTGGGCGGCGTTGGCGTCGTACGCGAGCCCGATGTGCTCGGAGAGGTCCCGGGGGCAGACGTCCTGGATCGTGATGTTCCTGACGGTCGCCTTCGGCCCCGCGGTCAGGAACTGGTGCGTGTAGGGGGTGACGACCTCGTCGAACTTGGTGGCGATGACGGTGTAGTCGACCCCCGGCCGGGTGTCCCCGTCCTTGTCCAGCGTCGTGTTCACCTCGGAGCCGACCAGCTGGTCCTCGTACGCCTCGCCGAGGACCGCCGACACGGGCTTGTTGAGTCCCAGCTTCGTGGTGAGCGTGCCGAGGCCGGAGGCGGTCGTGCCGTGGTTGGACGGCGCCAGTCCGATGAGGCTGTGCACCTTGTTCCGCTGCGGATGGGCGGCGTCCGTGCCGCCCGCGAACCGCAGGTACCAGCGGGGCGTCAGACCGCCGCCCTGGGAGTGCCCGACGAGGTCGACCTGGTGGGCGCCGGTGGCCTTGAGCACGCGGTCGACGTAGTCGGCGATCTGTCCGGCGGACACCGGGACGTGCGCGGTGGCCTTGATCGGATTCCCAGGTGTCCCGCCGTAGTTGACGGCGAAGACGCAGTAGCCGAGCTGCTTCAGGTACGGGGCCATGAGGCCCCAGTTGTCATGGGCGTTCGCCCAGGTGCCGTGGACCAGGACGACCGGGCGGGGATGCGCGCGCGTCGGCTTGCAGCTCCAGTCGTCGGCGCCGGCCGGCGGCGACTCCGGCTGGACGAGCCCCTCGATCGCCGCCAGCGGGAAGGCGAGGAGCCGCCCGTGCGGTGCCGGGGCCGGGGGTCCGTCGGCCCCGGCCGCCGCCCCCTGAAGCCCCACGACCAGCGAAAGGGCCGCGAGACCCGCACCGACCACTGACCACCTGATGCGCCGCATCGCCCGCATCGCACCACTCCTCGCCTCAACGCCGGCCGAGTGCCGACGCGGCGATGATCGAAGAGCGGGGCGCCCCATGGGCGGCCGGAGCGGACGCGTCACCCCTTATGGAGCAGTGCGTTTCATCCGGTCAGCGCCCCCGGAGGGTAACTGCGAGCGATCACCGGGACACTGTTCGCCTCCACGACGGCCTCCGGGAACAACTGCGCCCCCGGAGGCTGCCGTTGGACAGGGCCCGGGTCAGGAGTGGCCCAGCTCCGCCGTCTCCTCGTCGGCCGGCTCCGGGACCGAGCCCGAGTCGCGGGCAGGGCGCAGCGGGAAGGCGTCGACCTTCGTCTCGTCGACGACCGGCGGGGCCACCTGCGGGGGCTTCGGCATGACCGCGGCCTCGGAGTGGCCGCCGCAGCCGTAGGAGAGGGAGACGACGCGGCCGTCGGCCGGGGCGAACTCGTTGGCGCACACGCCGAAGGCCTGGCCCAGCGAGCCGCCGATCGGGGCGAGGAAGCCGCAGGTCATGCATGTGGCCGGGGCCGCCTGGGCCATCGGGGTCTTCGCGCCGAAGGCCTCGTCCCAGCGGTCGGCCGCGGTGTGCAGGCCGTAGCGGGACAGGACGCGGGCGCGGCGCATGCCCAGTTCCTCGGCGACCGAGGCGATCGAGCCGCGGGAGGGGACCGTGAGCTGGACGGCCGGGGTGCCCGGGGTGACCTCGGCGTCCTCCGCGTCCGCCAGCTCCTCCATCTCGTGGGAGACCAGCGCGTTCGGCGGCGGCTCCTCCTCGGCCGTGTAGCCGGGCTCCAGGCGCAGGTCCTCCTGGTCCGTGGGCAGCAGGTCGCCGGGGCCGAGGTCGCCGGGGCGCAGCCGCTCGCTCCAGGGCACCCATTCGGGGGCGAGGAGGGCGTCGGGGCCGGGGAGCAGGACGGCCTCGTCGAGTGTGACGATCTTGGCGCGGGAGGCGCGGGCCACGGTCACGGCCCAGCGCCAGCCGCGGTAGCCCAGCTCTTTGCACTCGAAGAAGTGGGAGACAACGCGGTCGCCCTCGGAGACCAGGCCGGTGTGTTCACCGACCACACCGGGTGCGGCGGCCTCCTCGGCGGCGGCGCGGGCGAGGTCGACCGCCTCCGCGCACAGACGGTCGGGGGTGCGGCTTCGCGTTGTCGCTGCGCTCACAGGTATCGCTTCTCTCCTACGCCGTCTCACGTGTGGGCCTGCCTCCGGCGGGCCTGCCGACGGAGCGGACCGTAGGACCGCATCGACGTCTGCATCCGCGCGCTGGGCGCACCTCTGCCATCCATTCTGCGTTATGGCTGAGATACGCACGCTACACCGAACGGGATTCGTGGGTTTTTCCCACCCGCCCGCACACCCGGCCACCCGCCCACACACCCGACTCGCCCGGCCTCGCACTATCGGCCCGCTTCTCGGGGCACTATGAACGTCGTGGCAGCCGCGGACAAGGCGAGTGGTCGTGGCGGCGGTGCGGCCCGCGTCGGCGGAGCCGCCCGCTCTGTCGGGCGTGCCCTGCATTTTCCCGTCACCGGTGCCGCGCGCGGCATCCGCCGGGCCACGCACGCCCAGGGCGCGGGCGAGTCCGGGCTGGGCAAGCTGATCGAGCTGCACGCGGTGAACGGCGCGGGCGACGTGATGGTCACCGTGGCGCTCGCCTCCACCGTGTTCTTCTCCGTGCCCACCGACGAGGCACGTGGGCGTGTCGCGCTGTACCTCGCCATCACGATGGCGCCGTTCACCGTCCTCGCCCCGGTCATCGGCCCGCTCCTGGACCGGCTGCCGCACGGGCGGCGCGCCGCGATGGCCGCGGCCATGCTGGCCCGCGCCCTGCTCGCGCTGATCATCTCCGGCGCGGTGGCGAGCGGCAGCCTGGAGCTGTACCCGGCCGCGCTGGGCGTGCTGGTCGCGTCCAAGGCGTACGGCGTGGTCCGCAGCGCCGTCGTACCGCGGCTGCTGCCGCCCCGGTTCTCGCTCGTGAAGGCCAACTCCCGGGTCACCCTCGCCGGTCTGCTGGCCACCGGCGCCGCCGCGCCGATCGCGGCGGGGCTGCACAGGATCGGGGATCCCTGGCCGCTCTACGGCGCCTTCGTGATCTTCGTCGCGGGAACGTTCCTGTCGTTCACCCTGCCGCCCAAGGTGGACTCGGCCAAGGGCGAGGACCGGGCGCTGCTCGCGGCCGACGAGGAGCATCTGCGCGGGCCGCTCAGGAACCAGCGGGCGAAGCGGCCGGGGCTGCGGACCGTGGGCCCCGCCGTCACGCACGCGCTCGGCGCCAACGCGGCCCTGCGCTGCCTGTCCGGCTTCCTGATCTTCTTCCTCGCGTTCCTGCTCCGCGAGCACCCGCTGACCGGGGAGAGCGCGGCGGTCTCGCTGGGCATCGTCGGCGTCGCCGCCGGCGTGGGCAACGCCCTCGGGACGGCGGTCGGGAACTGGCTGAGATCGCGTGCCCCGGAGATCATCATCGTGGCCGTCGTCGCCGTGGTGCTCGGCACGGCGGTCGTGGCCGCCGTGTTCTTCGGCGCGTTCCTGGTGGCCTGCCTCGCCGCGGTCGCCGGGTTCGCCCAGGCGCTCGCCAAGCTGGCCCTGGACGCGCTGATCCAGCGGGACGTGCCCGAGCAGGTGCGCACTTCGGCCTTCGCCCGCTCCGAGACGCTGCTCCAGATGGCCTGGGTGTTCGGCGGCGCGGTCGGCATCGTGCTGCCGCTCGACGGCACCGTCGGCCTGCTGGTCGGCGCCGGGTTCGTCGCCGTCGGCTGGCTCGGCACGCTCCGCGGACTGCTCGCCTCCGCCCGCCACGGGGGCCGTCCCAGGGCCCGCGTGGCGTAACGAACCGGGCACGCCGTACCCCACGTGGCCGGACGGCTCCGGGCGCCCGATAGCCTTCGGCCATGACCACGCTGCAATCCGCTTCGCGACGCCGCCGCGCCGTCGCCGCCGCCGGCGCCGTTTCCGCCGGACTGCTTCTGCTGTCTGCCTGTGAGAAGCCGACGCCCGTCGCGACGATCACCGTCGGCCGGAGCTCGGTCAACTCCGAGGCGCTCTGCTACAACGACGGCAACGCGCTGGACGCCAAGACGCTGGCGAAGTGCGCCAAGAACATCAACGACGTCAAGTCGATCACGGTCGACACGGACGACACCGTCCGCTTCGGCGTCGACCCGAAGATCGCCGACGCGGGCTGGGTCATCCTGGTGAACGGCCGCCAGTTCACCGACTCCAGCAAGAAGACGTACCGCACGATCCCGGGCAGCGCGTTCTTCAACGCCCAGTACGGCACCCAGGGCGACACCAACACGGTCTCCATCCAGATGGGCGCCACCAGCCCGGGCAAGGGCCTGTGGGCCTTCAAGCTGAAGAAGGCCTCCTGACCCCGTCGTCCGCGTCCCGCGCACGCATCCTCGTCGCCACCGCCGTCCCCGCCGAACGGGACGCGGTGGCACGGGCGTTCTCCCCGCCGGACTCCCCTGACGAGCACGTCGGCCTGCCCGGCGTGGAGCTGACGCGCACGGCGCGCGCGGCCGGAGTCTGGGACCTGCTCGCCGCCGGTGTCGGCCCCGCGCGCGCCGCCGCCTCCGCCGCCGCCGCGCTCACCGCGGCCCGGCTCGCCGGCACCCCCTACGACCTGGTCGTCTCGGCCGGGATCGGCGGCGGCTTCCCGCCCGACGCCCCCGTCGGCTCGCTCGTCGTCGCCGACCGGATCGCCGTCGCCGACCTGGGCGCACAGACCGCCGACGGCTTCCTCCCGGTCACCGAACTGGGCTTCGGCACCATCCACCACGACCCGCCGAGATCACTCGTACGGGTTGCGTGCCGGGCCACCGGCGCCCCCGCCGGCACGATCCTCACCGTCTCCACCGTCACCGGCACCGCCGCCCGCGCCGCCGAGCTGCGCACCCGGCACCCCCGCGCGCTCGCCGAGGGCATGGAGGGCTTCGGGGTGGCGGAGGCGGCCGACGCGCACGGGACGGCCGTCCTGGAGATCCGCGCGGTCTCCAACCCGGTCGGCCCGCGCGACCGCGCCGCGTGGCGCATCGGCGACGCCCTCGCCGCCCTCACCGAGGCGTTCGGGAAGCTCGCCCCCGCATTGGAGAGTTGGAACCGACATGACGACCAGTGAGCAGCAGCAGACGCTGAAGATCGCGTACTCCCCCTGCCCGAACGACACCTTCGTCTTCGACGCCCTCGCCCACGGCCGCGTCCCCGGCGCGCCCGCGCTGGACGTGACGTTCGCCGACATCGACATCACCAACGGCATGGCCGAGCGCGGCGAGTTCGACGTGCTGAAGGTGTCGTACGCCGTCCTGCCGTACGTCCTTCGCGAGTACGCCCTGCTGCCGTGCGGCGGCGCGCTGGGCCGGGGCTGCGGGCCGCTGGTGCTCACGCGTGAGGCGGACGCGGACCTGACGGGCCGGACGGTCGCGGTCCCGAGCGAGAAGTCGACGGCGTACCTGCTCTTCCGCCTCTGGGCGGCCGACACCCTCCCGGGAGGCGTCGGCGAGATCGTGGTCATGCCGTTCCACGAGATCATGCCGGCCGTGCGGGACGGCAAGGTGGACGCCGGACTGGTCATCCACGAGGCCCGTTTCACGTACCAGAACTACGGGCTGCACAAGCTCGCCGACATGGGCGAGCACTGGGAGCACACCACCGGGCTGCCCATCCCGCTGGGCGCGATCATCGCCAAGCGCTCGCTGGGCGCGGACACCCTGACCCGGCTCGCCGAGTCAGTGCGCACCTCCGTACGGGCCGCCTGGGACGACCCCGAGGCCTCCCGGCCCTACGTCATGGCCCACGCCCAGGAGATGGACCCGGCCGTCGCCGACCAGCACATCGGCCTCTACGTCAACGAGTTCACCGCCGACCTCGGCGAGGACGGCTACGCCGCGATCCGCGGCCTGCTCACACGCGCCGCGGCCGAGGGACTGCTGCCCGCGCTCCCGCCCGAGGCGCTCTCGTTCCCCTGACGTGCGGCGGCCGAGGGGCGGGTGCCGCCCCTCGGCCGGGATGCGCTCGCTTTTCCCTGAGGTTTGCCCGAGGTCTCACACGTCCAGCTGGTCGGCGACCGCGCGGAGCAGGCCGGCGATCTTCTTGCCGGAGACCTTGTCCGGGTAACGGCCCTTCTCCAACATCGGCGTGATGTTCTCCAGAAGGGTCGTCAGGTCCTGCACGATCGAGGCCAGTTCGTCCGGCTTCTTGCGCTGGGCCGCCGCGACCGACGGCGTCGGGTCGAGGACCGTCACCGAGAGCGCCTGGTCACCGCGCTGACCGGCGACGACACCGAACTCCACGCGCTGTCCCGGCTTGAGTACGTCGACTCCGTCGGGGAGAACCGAGGAATGGACGAAGACGTCACCGCCGTCGTCGCGGGAGAGAAAGCCGAAGCCCTTCTCGCTGTTGAACCACTTGACCTTGCCGGTAGGCACGTCTGTCCTCGTCCTCGTGTCTCGTCGGGAAAACTACTTCGGAAACGGCTCTCGACAGCAAGCGAGCGGGTCGGCCGTGACCCGCTGCTACCTGGCGATACCAAGTGCTACCAAGGCTAATGCTCTTCAGGCGGGTGACAAGACGTCCCCCGGTTGTTCACCGTGGCTGGGAACTACCCTGGTCCGGTGCGTGACAAAACCCAAACGAATTCCGCCGGGCCCGGCGACCGACTGATCCGTGCCGGTGCCGTCGTGTTCTTCATCGGCGCGCTGGCCACCCTCGTCACGGTGACCCCGCTGTTCCTCGGCGCGACGCCCTTCCCGACCTACATGTACCTGCTGAGCATGCTCATGGGCGTCGGCTTCCTGCTCGCCGGCGCCGGTCTGGTGCGGTCGGTGGCGGTCGGCCGGCGTCAGGCGCGGGCCGCGGCCGCCGAGCGGTAGCCGTCGAACCACCCCGGGAACGCGGACAGGTCGTCCAGCACGACGTCCGCGCCCGCGGCGCGCAGTTCCTCCGCCGAGCACGGCCCGGTGGCCACGGCGAGGGACAGCGCGTCCGCCGTGCGCGCCCCGCGCACGTCCCCGATGTGGTCACCGACGTACACATGCGCGCCGTACTCGCGCAGCGCCTGCGCCTTCTGCTCGGCCCACAGGTCGCCCACGACCACGTCGGGCTCGATGCCGAGGTGCGCGAGGTGCAGCTTGGCGTTCGGCTCGTACTTCGCCGTGACGACCATGGTCCGCCCGCCGGCCGCCCGTACGGCCTCTATCGCTTCCCTCGCGCCGTCCATGGCGGGGGTCTCGGCGATGGCGATCGTCGGGTACATCTCCCGGTACAGGTCCGCCATCGCCGGGATCCGCTCCTCGGGGAACCAGTTGACCAGCTCCTCCGCGAGCGGCGGCCCGAGCCGCGTCACCGCCAGGTCGGCGTCGATGTAGGTCCCGGTCCGCTCCGCCAGCGCCAGGTAGCAGGCACGGATGCCGGGGCGGGAGTCGATGAGGGTCATGTCGAGGTCGAAGCCGACGGTGAGAGTCATGTCGCCCATTGTGCCGGGTGCGTACGAGCGCCCCGCGGGGGCGAGGCGCCTCACCCGCGCCGCTGCGACCGCCACACCAGGAACAACGCCGACGCGATCGCCGCGCCCCGGACCACCCACGGCCACGTCCCCGCGACCGCGTCCCCCATGTGTCCCTGCGCGATCGGCTGACCCCAGCGGCCGTCCTGCCGCCCCCACAGCCACACCAGACCCGCCGCCACCGCCGCGCCGGGCAGGATCATCACGGCCGTCCTGGTCTCCGCGGCGGTCAGCCTGCGGGAGCCGTAGGCGATCACCCAGCCGAGCAGCAGCGCGAACCAGTTGCCGAGCACCGCGCCGGCGACCAGCGCGGCGGCGGCCAGCAGCAGGAGGGGGTTGGTCCAGCCGGCGGCGGGGCCCAGGGGCAGCAGGCGGCGGCGCCCGGCGGACCCGTCCTCCTCGGTGGCCTCCGGCGCCTCCTCCTCGGCCTCCTGCTCCTTCTTCGGCTCCTCGGCGGCCGTCTCCTTCTGCGGCCGCCGCAGCATCTCCGGGATCTCCACACCGCCCACGAACCCCGGCACGGAGTCGGTGCCGGCCCCGCCGAAGGGGGTGTCGCCGGTGCGCCACCACTCGGGCTGGGGGAGGTCGTCCCCGAAGTCGTACACCGGGCCGGGGCGCGCCGGGGACGGCGCGTCGCGCGGCACGGACGGGCCCGCGGGCTCGGGATCGGCGGGACGGGGGCGGGAACGCGGGCGGGGTACGACCCGGCGCAGGCCCTTCGGCCGTCCCGCGCCGTCGTCGGCGTCCTCCTCCGCCGGCTTCGCGGGCCGCTTCCGCTCACGCGGCGCGGGCTGTACGGGTACGGCGGCGGGCGGCTGCGGCACACCGCCGGTACCACCGGTGCCGGACGTTCCGCCCGCCGCCTCGACCACGTCGTCGGGGCTGCCGAGCCGGTCCAGGATGCGGCGGACGGCGGCGGGCGAGTCCACCGTCACCCTGGCCCGGTGCCGGTCGATCTCGTTGCGCAGCTCCGAGACCAGCCGCATGCGGGTGGACGACGGCAGCTGCCGTTGCTGAGCGATGTCTCCGACACGGCTCAGGTACTCGTAGACGACCTTGTCACTCTCGATCCCCAACGGAACCCCTCCGGGGCGACGGTGTGGAAACCCCGATGAGGACGGTACCGCCTGGCCGCCCTCCCCCGGTCACTCGGCGGGAACGGACGCACCCGCTACCGTGGGTCAGATGAGCCAAGCGGCCCGACCAGCTCCCCGATCCCTCGCGGAGGCGTTGCGCGCCAGGGACGACGCCTCGCTGTCCGCGCTCCTGCGCAGCCGGCCCGACCTCATCACGCCCGTGCCGACCGACCTCACCCAGCTCGCGACCCGGGCCGGCACCCGCGCCTCGGTGCTGCGCGCGCTGGAGCGGCTGGACCGGTTCGCGCTGCAGACGGCGGAGGCGCTGGCCGTGGCCCCGGAGCCGGCGTCGTACGCCACGCTGCTCGGGCTGATGGCGGGCGACGCGGCCGACGAGAGCGTGACCGCCGCGCTGCCGAGGGCCGTCGCCACCCTGCGCGAGCAGGCCCTGGTGTGGGGCGACGACAAGCGGATGCGGCTCGTGCGCACCGCCCGTGAACTCCTCGCCCCGGCCCCGCAGCACCCCTCTCCGACCGGCCTCGGCCCGTCCGTGCAGGAGGCGACGTCGGGCATGTCGCCGGGCCGGATACAGGAGATCGTGACGACGGCCGGGCTGCCGTCGACCCACGACGCCGTGTCCGCCGTGGCCGCGCTCACCGCGCTGTTCGGCCACCGCAAGAAGATGGCCAAGCTGCTCGCCGGGGCCCCGGACGCGGCCCTCGACGTGCTGCACCGGCTGGTGTGGGGGCCGCCGTACGGGCAGGTCACCGCCGATCCGGCCGCGCATCTGCGCTGGCTGCTGGACCGGGGCCTGCTGCTGCCGACCACCCCCGGCACGGTCGTGCTCCCCCGCGAGGTGGCCCTGCATCTGCGCGAGGGCCGGGCCCACCGCGCGCCGGAGCCGCTGCCACCCGCCGTCGAACCGGCCGCCGCGCACAGCCCGCAGGTGGTGGACGCGACGGCGGCCGGGCAGGCGTACACCGCGCTCGCCACCGTCGAGGAGCTGCAGAAGGACTGGGACGAGGGCGGCCCGGGCGTGCTGCGGGCCGGCGGGCTGAGCGTGCGCGATCTGAAGCGCACGGCCGTCGCCCTGGACGTCTCCGAGCCGGTCGCCGCGTTCTGGGTGGAGCTGGCGTACGCGGCCGGTCTGATCGCCTCCGACGGCGAGGCCGACGAGCGGTACGCGGCCACGCCCGGCTACGACGAGTGGCTGGAGCGGCCCGCCGCCGAGCGCTGGACCCGCCTCGCGGAGGCCTGGCTCGCGGGCACCCGGACGCCGGGGCTGGTCGGCGGGCGGGACGCGAAGGACCGTACGCTCTCCGCGCTCGGCCCTGGCCTGGACCGCTCGGCCGCCGCCGAGGTACGGCACCGGGTGCTGACCCTGCTGGCCGGGCTGCCGACCGGCACGGCGCCGGACACCGGGTCGGTCCTGGACCGGCTGGGCTGGGAGCGGCCGCTGCGCGGGCCCCGGCAGGAGGGCGGCGAGGAGGACCTGCGCTCCCGGCTGGCCCGCTGGACCCTGTCGGAGGCGGAACTGCTGGGGATCACGGGCCGGGGCGCGCTGTCGGCGCAGGGGCGCGCGCTGCTCGGCGCACCGGCGCCGGCGCCGGCCCCGGTCGCCGAGGATCCGGCGGGCCCGGGCGCCAAGCTGCCGGTCCACCACCACGCGCCCGGCCCCGCCCCGGCGCTGCTCTCTCCCGCCGAGCGGGCGGCGGCGACGGCGGCCGCCGCCCGTGTCCTCGCCCCGCTGCTGCCCGAACCCCTGGACCACGTCCTGCTCCAGGCCGACCTGACGGCGGTGGCGCCGGGCCCGCTCCAGCGGCCGCTCGCCGACACGCTGGACGTCCTCGCGGACGTCGAGTCCAAGGGCGGGGCGACGGTCTACCGCTTCACGCCCGCCTCGGTGCGCCGCGCCCTGGACGCCGGCCGCACCGCCTCCGACCTGCACGCCTTCCTCACCGAGCACTCCCGTACGCCGGTCCCGCAGCCGCTCGCCTATCTGATCGACGACGTGGCCCGCAAGCACGGCCATCTGCGGGTGGGCGCGGCCTCGGCGTACGTCCGCTGCGACGACGACGCCCTGCTGAACGAGATCCTGGCCGACAAGCGCGCCGCCGGTCTGCGGCTGCGCCGGCTGGCCCCGACCGTGCTGGCCGCCCAGTCCGACCCGGCGGCCCTGCTGGAGGGCCTGCGCGCGCTGGGCTTCGCACCGGCCGCCGAGTCCGCCGAGGGCGACGTCCTGATCGCCCGCGCGCACGCCCACCGCACCCCGCCGCGCACGGCACCCGAGCCGGTCCCGGACGGCCCGCCGCCGCCCGACGCCACGCTCCTCGCGGCGGCGATCCGCGCGATCCGGGCGGGCGACCTCGCGGCCACCGCCCCGCGCAAGCCCGCCGGTTCCGAGACCGGGACCGGGAGCAGGGCCCCGCTGGCGGGCGGCGAGCTGCCGCGCACCTCCTCCGCCGAGACCCTGGCCACCATGCAGGCCGCCGTCCTGACCGGCGAATCCCTCTGGATCGGCTACGTCAACGCCGAGGGCTCGGCCAGCCAGCGCGTCATCGCCCCGGTCCGCGTCGAGGGCGGCTTCGTCACGGCCTACGACCACACGGCGGACGAGGTACGGACGTATCCGCTGCACCGGATCACGGGGGTGGCGGAGCTGGCGGAGGACTGACCCCGGCCCGCGGCTCAGCCCTTGAGCCTGCCGCCCTTGACGGCGGCGACGAACGAAGCCCAGCTGCCGGCCGGGAAGACAAGGGCCGGGCCGTGCGGCGCCTTGCTGTCGCGGACGGGGATGACGGCGGGGAAGTCGTGCGCTACCTCGATGCAGTTGCCGGCGCCTCCGTCGCTGTAGCTGGACTTGCGCCACGAAGCAACTCTCAGGTCGATGCCAGGGGATCGCATGGTGCGCTGTCCTCCATCACTTGCTCAATGAACGCCACCGAGTCCTGGGGCGAAAGGGCCACGTCCCGAAGTGCATCGTAGGACAACCTGAGTTGTTCGACTTCCCTTGCGTCCTCCAGCAGTTCACCACTCTTGCTGCTCTCCACCCAGACCGCTGTGGTCCCGTCGAGGCCCCGGAGAAAGGCGACCAGTCCGCCGAGGAGATCATGCAACCCCACCGAGTACGGCAGAACCTGGACAGCCACGTGCGGCTGGGACGCCATTTCGACGATGTGGGCAAGTTGTCCACGCCATTCCCCGGCGTCCAGGAGTGGCCGTCGCAGGACCGCCTCGTCGATGATCGCCCGCAGGTGTGGAGGCGACTCGCACAGCAGCAGCTCCTGCCTGCTCATGCGGCCGACAAGCTGTTCTTCCAACTCCGGGACCTGGCTGGGGAGATGCGGCGTCGACCAGAACAACGCCTTCGCGTACGCCTCGGTCTGAAACATGCCGTGCAGGAAGCTCCCCGCATAGTGCTCGATGACCACGGCTTCCGCCTCAAGCTCCATGTACCGCACGTACTTGTCGCGGAACACGGTCTCCTGCTTGGCGATCTCCCACAACCGCATCAGCAGCGGCTTCGTCCCGTAGACCACGTCGAGCGCCTCGATGATCTCGGGTCCGCCGAGGGTCTTGCCCCGCTCCAGACTGTGCAGTTGCGAGTGGTCCCACCCGACCTTGCCGGCCAGCTCCCGCAGGGACCGGCCGGACTCGGTGCGCAGCCGGGCCAGCTCGATGGCAAGCACCACGCGGGGTGATTGGTGACCCGATCCCGGGATCGGTTTCCGTGGTGGCATCGCGCGCCCCTCCGCCAACGGCCGACAGTCCGCCAGTGACCTCCCGCTCACAATAAGTGAACAACAGCCTGGCAGCCCCCAGAAAGAACCGTCCAGACCCGCCGGAGACATCGATGTCTTCCTCGAGGGTCGTCTCGTCCGTTTCACGCGATGGGCGAACATAGATAGCGGCGCGCATCCCCGGCGCGCTGGCCGGTACGCCCTTCCGGCGCCGGGCACGGGGCATGGCCCGAGCGGTGACAGGTGCAGTGTCTGTCACGCTGGAGATCCTATCCGTGGAGGTATGTGTGTCCTGCCTAATCGTCCAGTCCGACAAGACCCTGCTCCTGGAAGTCGACCACGAGCGGGCCGACGACTGTCGGCGGGCCATCGCGCCGTTCGCCGAGCTGGAGCGGGCGCCGGAGCACATCCACACCTATCGGGTCACGCCGCTCGGACTGTGGAACGCGCGCGCGGCCGGACACGACGCCGAGCAGGTCGTGGACGCGCTCGTGCAGTACAGCCGGTATCCGGTGCCGCACGCGCTGCTGGTCGACATCGCCGAGACCATGGACCGCTACGGCCGGCTGACCCTGTCCAAGCACCCCACGCACGGACTGGTGCTCACCAGCACCGACCGGCCCGTGCTGGAGGAGGTGCTGCGGTCCAAGCGGATCATCCCGCTGGTGGGCGCCCGGATCGACCCGGACACCGTCGCCGTGCACCCCTCCGAGCGCGGGCAGATCAAGCAGGTGCTGCTGAAGCTGGGCTGGCCGGCCGAGGACCTCGCCGGGTACGTCGACGGCGAGGCGCACCCGATCGAGCTGCTGGAGGACGGCTGGGCGCTGCGGCCGTACCAGAAGCAGGCCGTGGAGAACTTCTGGCACGGCGGCAGCGGTGTGGTCGTGCTGCCGTGCGGTGCCGGAAAGACGCTGGTCGGGGCCGGGTCGATGGCCCAGGCGAAGTCGACGACGCTGATCCTGGTCACGAACACCGTCTCGGCCCGGCAGTGGAAGCACGAGCTGGTGAAGCGGACCTCGCTGACCGAGGACGAGATCGGCGAGTACAGCGGCACGCGGAAGGAGATCCGGCCGGTCACGATCGCCACGTACCAGGTGCTGACGACGCGGCGGAAGGGTGTCTATCCGCACCTGGAACTGTTCGACTCCCGGGACTGGGGCCTGATCGTCTACGACGAGGTGCATCTGCTGCCGGCTCCCGTCTTCAAGTTCACCGCCGATCTGCAGGCGCGGCGGCGGCTGGGGCTGACGGCCACGCTGGTGCGCGAGGACGGCCGTGAGTCGGACGTGTTCTCGCTGATCGGGCCGAAGCGGTTCGACGCGCCCTGGAAGGAGATCGAGGCGCAGGGGTACATCGCGCCCGCCGACTGCGTCGAGGTGCGGGTCAACCTGACCGACTCCGAGCGGCTCGCGTACGCCACCGCCGAGACGGAGGAGAAGTACCGCTTCTGCGCGACGACGGACACCAAGCGGAAGGTCACCGAGGCGATCGTGCGCCGGTTCGCCGGGCAGCAGATCCTCGTCATCGGGCAGTACATCGACCAACTCGACGAGCTGGGCGAGCACTTGAACGCCCCGGTCATCAAGGGCGAGACCTCCAACGCGCAGCGCGAGAAGCTCTTCGACGCCTTCCGCGAGGGCGAGATCAGCGTGCTGGTCGTCTCGAAGGTCGCGAACTTCTCCATCGACCTGCCGGAGGCGACGGTCGCCGTCCAGGTGTCGGGCACGTTCGGGTCGCGGCAGGAGGAGGCTCAGCGGCTGGGGCGGGTGCTGCGGCCCAAGGCCGACGGCCATCAGGCGCACTTCTACTCGGTGGTCGCCCGCGACACGATCGACCAGGACTTCGCCGCCCACCGCCAGCGCTTCCTGGCGGAACAGGGCTACGCCTACCGGATCGTGGACGCGGACGAGCTCCTCGCGGAGGGCTGAGCCGGCGGCGCGCCGGTGGGGGCCGGGGCCCGTCACCGACGGCGTATGCCCGCTTCCTCGCCGTACTCGCCGAGGATGATCACGTTGAAGGCGGCCTCCGCGAACACCTTGACGGCACGCAGGGCGTTGCCGAGCGGGTGGTGGTGGGGGCCGTCGGTCGCCGTGGCACCGGACGGGGGCCGGGCGGCCGGGGCCGGGGAGATGGTTGCTGCGCTCATGTCTCCATGGTGGCTCCACGGACACCGGACCCGCATCGGTCTCCAGAGCCAGTTGTGAGCGGCTCGGACTAGACCTCCGGGTGGACCTCGACCCCTACTTCGAGGGGGACGGGTCCCCTAGGGTGCGGTCATGGGGAGCAGACGCAGGGTCCGTCGCCTGGTGGTGGACGGCACGGTGTACGGCTGGTGCTTCTGGCACCGGCACGATCGGGCGCGGGGCTGTCCCGGGTGCGCGAGCACGGTGTCGCTGTGGCGGCTCGGCAGCCGGGCCCGGCTGCGTCTGGTGTTCCGGCCGGCGGCCGGCCGGATCATCGCCGACGGCTACCACGACGAGGGCGCCGCGATGCGTCTGCCGGACCGCGCGTACCTGAACCTGCACGAGCCCGGCAGCGTGCGGGCGTTGCTGGACGAGGCTCTGGCACGTGGGCTGTTTCCGGCGGCGGGGCCGGTGGAGGCGGAGGTGGACGGCTGGCCCCTGTTCGACGCGGTGCGAGCGCGGGACACCGGGAGCTGAGGCACCGCCCGGGAACACCGCCCGGGAAATTCATTGGCGCTCGTCTCCCCGCCCCGACTAAAATCTCCTCTCTTGCCCGCCTCCCCTCAGCGGAGCGCCGCCGCCCGGTCGGTAACCGTGCGGCATCGTCGTAGCTACCCAGCAGGTCTACCGGAGGCACCCCCTTGTCCACGCCCGCCCAAGAGCCGCTCGACGCCCCGTCCGCCGCCCCGCTCGACGACCCGCTCGCCCGGGAGCGCGCCCATCTGACGTCCTCCCGTGCCGCGCTGCGCGCCATGCGCGAGGACGTGGAGGCGCTGGACATCAAGGACGTCGCCGCGAACTGGGTCAACGCCCAGGTGCTGGCCCGCCAGATCGACGACCGGATCAAGGCGCTGGCCGACCTCAGCGACACCCCGCTGTTCTTCGGCCGGCTGGACTACCTGCACGCGCCGGGCGCGGATCAGGCGGAGGGCGCCGAGGAATCAAAAAAGAGGCGCGAAGCGCCTTCCTTGCAAGGGCGGCGGTGGGAGACGGGCGGGCAGTTCTACATCGGGCGCCGGCATGTGCACGACCACGACGGCGACCCCATGGTCATCGACTGGCGCGCCCCGGTCTCGCAGCCGTTCTACCGCGCCTCCAAGAAGGACCCGCAGGACGTCGGCCTGCGCCGCCGCTTCGGCTACACCGGCGGGGACCTCACGGCGTACGAGGACGAGCACCTGTCCGACCCGGAGGAGAGCGCGAAGACCAGCAGGCTCCTCCAGCAGGAGATCGAGCGGCCGCGCGTCGGCCCCATGCGGGACATCGTGGCCACCATCCAGCCCGAGCAGGACGAGATCGTCCGCTCCGGGCTGGGCGGCACCGTCTGCGTCCAGGGCGGGCCCGGCACCGGAAAGACCGCCGTCGGCCTGCACCGGGTCGCCTACCTCCTCTACGCCCACCGGGAGCGGCTGGCCCGCACCGGCACCCTCGTCATCGGGCCGAACAAGTCGTTCCTGCACTACATCGAGCAGGTCCTCCCGGCGCTGGGCGAGCTGGCGGTGCAGCAGGCCACGGTGGACGACCTGGTGGCGCACGTGGAGGTGCGCGGCGCGGACGAGGCGGCGGCGGCCGTGATCAAGGGTGACGCCCGGATGGCCGAGGTGCTGCGCCGGGCGCTGTACGCGCACGTGAGCATGCCGACGGAACCGGTCGTGGTGGTGCGCGGCTCCCGGCGCTGGCGCGTACCGGCGTACGAACTGGAAGACGTCGTACGGGAGTTGCTGGAGCGGGACATCCGGTACGGCGCCGCCCGTGAGGCGCTGCCGCAGCGGATCGCGCACGCGGTGCTGGTGCAGATGGAGCGGGCCGGTGAGGCGCCGGACGACCGGGTGCAGGACGCGGTGGCGCGCAACAGCGCGGTCAAGGCGGCCGTGAAGGCTCTCTGGCCGGCCGTCGACCCGGCGAAGCTCGTGTTGCGCCTGCTGACGGACGCGGACTTCCTCGCCGAGCACGCCGAGGGGGTCCTCGACGAGGACGAGCAGAAGACGATCCTGTGGGACAGGCCGGTGCGCAGCGTGAAGTCGGCCAGGTGGTCGCCGGCCGACGCGGTGCTGGTCGACGAGGCGGCCGACCTCATCCAGCGCACGCACTCGCTCGGCCATGTCGTGCTGGACGAGGCGCAGGACCTGTCCCCGATGCAGTACCGCTCGGTGGGCCGCCGCTGCACCACCGGCAGCGCGACCGTCCTCGGCGACCTGGCCCAGGGCACGACCCCGTGGGCGACCCGGAGTTGGGACGAGGCGCTGGCCCACCTCGGCAAGCGCGAGGGCGTGATCGAGGAGCTGACGGCCGGTTTCCGTGTGCCGACGGACGTCATCACGTACGCCTCCCGGCTCCTGCCGCACATCGCGCCCGGCCTCACCCCGGTCGCCTCGGTCCGTGAGAACCCGGGCTTCTTCGAGGTCCGCGCCATCACGGACACCGCCGAAGTCGTCGCCGCCTGCGAGGAGTTGCTGGGCAACGAGGGCTCGACGGGCCTGATCGCCGCCGACGCCCGGATCCCGGTCCTGGCCGAGGCGCTGACGGCGGCGGGGATCGCGTATCTCGCCCCCGGCGAGGAGACCACCCGCGAGACCCGCCTCACCCTGGTCCCGGCCTCCCTCGCCAAGGGCCTGGAGTACGACTACGTCGCCCTGGACGAGCCCCAGGCCGTGGTGGACGGCGAGCCGGACGAACGGACCGGCCTGCGGCGGCTGTACGTGGCGCTCACGCGAGCGGTGTCCGGACTGATCGTGACGCACGCGGCACCGGTGCCTGCGCAACTGGCTGAGAAGAACGATGAGTAGGGTGCTGCTCCGTTCCGCCACGTCCCCATGGAAAGGCCTCCGTTGAGCACACCGCCGTCCCCGTATCCCGGTTACCCGCAGGCGCCGGGGCCTTACCAGCAGCCGGGTGCCTACCCGCAGCAGCCGGGTCCGTACCAGCAGGCCCCCGGGCCGTACGCACAGGCGCCCGGGGCGTACCAGCAGCCCGCCCCCGCGCCGTATCAGCCCGCCCCGGCGCCCGGCGGTTACGGCCAGCCCCAGGCGCCGTACCAGCAGGGTCCCGTCGACTACGGTCAGCAGGCCGCCTACCAGCAGGCACCCGCCGGGCCCGGCTGCGACGTGTGCGGGGCCGGGCCGGCCACGCGGGTGACGATCCGTGGCCACCAGGGCTTCCTGATCGTGATGCGGAACCTGTGGCGGAAGGGCACCTTCTGCCAGACCTGCGCGCTCGCCGTGTTCCGCAAGATGCAGTCGGACACGATGGTGCAGGGCTGGTGGGGCCCGATGTCGGTGATCATCACGCCCATCACGCTGCTGATCAACCTCTTCGCCCTGTCCAAGATCCGCAAGATCCCCCCGCCGATGGCCGCCATGGGCCCCGGCCTGGACCCGGGCAAGCCGGTCCTGCGCCGCCCGGCGGGCATGTTCGGCCTGCTCCCGCTGAGCGGCTTCGTGCTCGTGTTCCTGTTCGTCCTGGTCGCGATCGCGACAGGGTGACGGTGGTGGGCGGGGCTGTCCTACTCCCCGTCCACCGCCCTTCGCCATTCCCGCACAAGCTCCTCGGAAACAGACCCGTCCCAACCCGCGGAGCGAGCCGCGCCGCCGATGTGGAACGCGTCGATCCCCGCGTTCCGCAGCGGGCGGACGTGTTCCAGGCGCAGCCCGCCGCCGACCAGGACCGTCTGGTCGTACCCGGGCTCACCACGGCGGCCGGCCTCCGCGACCAGCGTGGGCAGCCCCTCGTCCACGCCGGCGGCGGCGCCCGCCGTGAGGTAGGCGTCCAGGCCGGGCAGGTCGGCGAGTTGTTTGCGCAGGGCGTCGCGGTCGGCGGCGTGGTCGATCGCCCGGTGGAAGGTCCAGGCGCAGCCGTCCAGGGCGGCGACCACCCGCTCCACCGCCGCCAGGTCCACCGCGCCGTCCGCGTCGAGGAAGCCGAGCACGAACTGGTCGGCCCCCGCCTCCCGCAGCTCGCCCGCCGCCCGGACCAGAGCGGCGACGTCCTCGGCGGCTCCCGCCGCGAACCCGTCCGACAGCCGCAGCATCACGCGCAGGTCGATGTCGACGGCGGCCCGGATCCCGGCGACGGTGGCCGTCGCGGGGGTGAGCCCGTCGGCCGCCATCTCGGTGACCAGCTCCAGCCGGTCCGCGCCTCCCACCTGGGCGGCGACCGCGTCCGCCACGTCGAGCGCGATCACCTCCAGGACTGCACGCTTGCTCATGGCACCCCATTCATCGCGGCTACAGATCCAGGTATCCAAGTACGGCTCTAGAGGTCTAGTCCAATCCAAAGGGTACGCCCTGCCCCACCCCGTGGCCGACCGCACGCGGCGATCAGCCACCCGCACGCCACAATGAGCCCATGGCCGACCTCGACGCCCTGCGCCTCCGCTTCGCCCGCGCCCTGGAAGCCGCCCGCGCCCCCGGCGGCGGCCCCGACCCCGCGCCGTACGCCGACAACCTGCTCGCCCGCTGGCAGGAGCCGCAGCGCCGGTACCACACGGTGGCCCACCTCGCGGCGGTGCTCGACCACGTCGACGACCTCGCGGACCACGCCGCCGACCCGGACGTCGTACGGCTGGCCGCGTGGTTCCACGACGCCGTCTACCTGCCCGACCGGTCCGAGAACGAGGAGCGCTCGGCGCGGCTCGCCGAGCGCGCGCTCCCGGAGGCGGGGGTGTCACCGGAGCAGACCGCCGAGGTGGCCCGGCTGGTCCGGCTCACCGTCACGCACGACCCGGCCGGCGACGACCACGACGGCCAGGTGCTGTGCGACGCGGACCTCGCGATCCTGGCCGCGCCCCCGTCGGCGTACGCCGCCTACACCGCCGAGGTGCGCGAGGAGTACCACTTCGTGCCGAACGACGCCTTCCGGGACGGCCGCTGCGCGATCCTGCGCCAACTCCTCGCACTGCCACGCCTGTTCCACACCCCGTACGGCCAGGAGCACTGGGAGGCCACGGCCCGCTACAACCTCGGATCCGAGCTGGAATTGCTGTCGACCTGAGCCGACGCCCCCGCCTACAGTGCGCCCCATGCGAATGATCAGCGGGGACGATGTGAAGCGGGCCGTCGCGAGCTGTACGGCGACGCTGCGGCAGGCGGCGGACCGGGACTGGACGGCCGTCAAGGCGGGCCGGGTGGAGTGGAGTTGCCACGCCACCGCGTTCCACGTCGCCGAGGACTTCCTGGGCTACGCCGGCAACCTCGCCGGACGCGCCCGGGAGGCGTACGTCCCCTTCGAGATCACCCTCGAAGAGGGCACCGACAACACCGGCCTGCTGCACGTGATCGAGACGACCGGCGCACTGCTCGCCGCCACCGTCGACACCACCCCGCCCGGCGTGCGCGCCTTCCACCCCTACCCGTTCCGCAGCGCCGACCGCGAGGGCTTCGCGGCGATGGGCATCGCCGAGGTACTGCTGCACACCCATGACATCGCCGAGGGCCTCGGACTCCCCTACGCACCGGACGAGGACCTGGCCGAATCCGTTCTGACCTGCATCTTCCCGCAGGTCCAGCCCGGTCCCGCGCCCTGGCCGACCCTGCTGTGGGCCACCGGCCGGGGCGAGCTGCCCGGCCGCGCCCCGGTCACCGAGTGGCGCTGGCACAACAACCTGGTCGTCCCGGCCGAGCGGCTCGACCTGGTCGGCATCCGGCCGGCCGCCGCCCGCGACCTGCGCCTCGGCGGCGACGGCGGCTTCGACTGGATCGAGGGCGGCCCCTACGAGGGCACCCGGGACGCGTCCGGCTTCCTGGTGAAGGCGTACGAAGCGGGCACGCACCGGCCGGAGTTCGGGGTCTTCGCCCTCGTCCGGCGCGAGGACGGCCGCGCGATCGGCGGCATGGGCTTCCACAGCGCCCCGAACGAGGAGGGCCGGGTCGAGGTCGGCTACGACCTCGCCGAGGGCGCTCGGGGACACGGCTACGCCACCGAGGCGCTGCGCGCCCTGGCCGAGCGGGCGCTGGCCCGGGACGACGTCTCGACGGTCGTCGCGACCATCGAGCACACCAACATCCCCTCGCAGCGGGTGGTCGCGCGGGCCGGCTTCACCCGGGCCACCCCGGAGGAGGAGCGGACCGCCCGGACCGAGCACGGCATGGAGGAGGGACTCGCGCTCTACCTGCGCCGCGCCTGATCCCCCCTGCGCTTACGCCGCCGCAGCCCCGAGGCGTGCAGCAGCCGCACCACCGTGCGGCTGCTGACCTCCACCGCCCCCGCCGCCACCACGTCCGCGTACCGGCGCTCCGGAACGTCGTAGTGGTCGCCGTCGAAGGCGCGGCCGGGGATGTCCAATTTCACGGCGAACGCGTGCAGTTCGTCGTACGACACATCGCTCACCAGGTGCGACCACAGGCGTCCGTGACCGGGCCAGGTGGGCGGGTCGATGTAGAGGGTCACGGGGTCACCGGTGCCGCACGCCATACGCCGCACGCCGCACGCCTCACGACGAGGCCGCCGGGCCGGCGGCCGAGCCCAGCGAGCCGACCGCCGCGACCTTCACGCCCGCCTTGTGGCAGACCCAGTGCGGGTCGGGGCCCAGCTCCGGCTCCACGTCGAGGGCGTGCGGGTCGCCCGAGCCGCACACCGGGCACAGCGGCCAGCGGCCGTACCGCTCCAGCAGCGCGTCCTGCACGTCCTGCGCGACCAGCCCGGCGACGTACGCCACCCCGTCCGGCCACTGCTCGACCCACCAGCGCCGCTCCGCCACGGAGTCCTCGACCAGCGAGACCACGTCCGCCTGCGCGACCTCGCCCGCGACCAGGTCGGCCAGCACCAGCGCGCGGGCGGCGTGCAGGGCCTGTTCGAGAGGGGTGACGGGATGGGCCGGGTTGGCGGGATCGACGGGGTCCATGGAACCCATTGTGCGCACTCTTGACCGTCGTACCGAACCGAAAATATCTTTCATATGTGACCCAGGACGTGAAGGAAAGTTTCGGCAGTCCGGGCGGATCCCTCGCCGCGAAGGTGCGCACCCTCGCCCCTTCCATGACCCGGTCCATGCAGCGCGTCGCCGAGGCCGTCGCGAACGACCCGGCCGGCTGCGCCGCCCTCACGGTCACCGGCCTCGCCGAACTGACCGGCACCAGCGAGGCCACCGTCGTCCGCACCGCCCGCCTGCTCGGCTACCCGGGATACCGGGACCTGCGGCTCGCCCTGGCCGGGCTGGCCGCACAGCAGCAGTCGGGCCGGGCGCCGGCCATCACGACCGACATCGCGGTGGACGACCCCATCGCCGACGTCGTCACCAAGCTGGCCTACGAGGAACAGCAGACCCTCGCCGACACCGCCGCCGGACTGGACACCGCCCAGCTCGGCGCCGCCGTCACCGCGCTGGCGGGCGCCCGCCGGACGGACGTGTACGGCATCGGCGCCTCCGGCCTCGTCGCCCAGGACCTCACCCAGAAGCTCCTGCGCATCGGCCTCATAGCCCACGCCCACAGCGATCCGCACCTCGCCGTGACCAACGCGGTGCAGCTCCGCTCGGGCGACGTGGCGATCGCGATCACCCACTCCGGCTCGACAGGGGACGTCATCGAGCCGCTGCGGGTCGCGTTCGAACACGGGGCGACGACCATCGCGATCACCGGCCGGCCCGACTCGCCGGTCACCCAGTACGCCGACCACGTACTGACCACGTCCACCTCACGGGAGAGCGAGCTGCGACCCGCCGCGATGTCCTCGCGGACGAGTCAACTGCTCGTGGTGGACTGCCTGTTCGTGGGTGTGGCCCAGCGGACGTACGAGACGGCTGCGCCGGCTTTGGCCGCTTCCTACGAGGCCCTGGCTCATCGGCACCGGAGTGGTTCGCGATAGACCGTAGGACTGACCATGGAGGGGATCTGCGGGTCCGTAGTGGCTGATCGCGCAGTTCCCCGCGCCCCTAGGGAATTGCACCCGACCTGCACTGGAAAGAGCCGACCCCTCATGACCTCGCCCGACCTGCGCAGTCAGCTGGCCTCCCTGACCACCGAGGCCTTCCGGCCCGAGCTCGCCGACATCGACCGCCTGCCCACCCCCGACCTCGCCCGCCTGATGAACGCCGAGGACGCCGCCGTGCCCATGGCCGTGGCCCGGCGCCTCCCGGAGATCTCCGCCGCCATCGACGCCGTCGCCGAACGGATGGCGCGCGGCGGCCGGCTGATCTACGCCGGCGCCGGTACGGCGGGCCGGCTCGGCGTCCTGGACGCCTCCGAGTGCCCGCCCACCTTCAACACGGACCCCGCCCAGGTCGTCGGCCTGATCGCGGGCGGCCCCACGGCCATGGTCACCTCGGTGGAGGGCGCCGAGGACTCCGCGGAGCTGGCCCGCCAGGACCTGGACGCGCTGAAACTCACGCCCGATGACACCGTTGTCGGCATCTCCGCCTCCGGCCGCACCCCCTACGCGATCGGCGCCGTCGCTCACGCCCGCGCACAGGGCGCCCTGACCATCGGCCTGGCCTGCAACGAGCACAGCGCGCTCGCGGCCGCCGCCGAGCACGGCATCGAGGTCGTCGTCGGACCGGAACTGATCACCGGCTCCACCCGCCTCAAGGCCGGCACGGCCCAGAAACTCGTCCTCAACATGCTGTCGACGATCACGATGATCCGGCTCGGCAAGACGTACGGGAACCTGATGGTCGACGTCCGGGCCTCGAACGACAAGCTCCGGGCCCGCTCCCGCCGCATCGTCTCCCTCGCCACCGGCGCGACGGACGACGAGATCGAGCGGGCGCTGGCCGACTCCGGCGGCGAGGTGAAGAACGCGATCCTCGCCCTCCTCGCCGACGTCGACGGCCCCACGGCCGCCCGCCTTCTGGAGGAGTCCGGCGGCCATCTGCGTGCCGCGCTGGCGCACGCGCCCCGCTGACCCGCACGCTCGGGGCGTGCGCATCGACCCCGCCTCCACCGCGACCGCCGTCCTCACCCTGGTCGGCGGCCCGGCCAACGTCACCTCCGTGACCCACTGCATGACCCGCCTCCGGCTGACCCTCGCCGACCCGACGGCGGTGGACGAGGCGGCCCTGCGGGCGGTCCCGGAGGTACTGGGCCTGGTCTCCGACGGCCCGGACTGCCAGGTCGTACTCGGACCGGGGGTGGTCGAGGAGGTCACGGAGGCGGTGACGAGGACGGTGACGGAGACGGCGGCGCGGGCCGACGAGGGAGGAAAGGGAGGAACGGAGCAGGAGACGGGCGTCCGGACCGCCCTGCGCCGGATCGCGAACGTCTTCGTCCCCCTCATCCCCGCCCTCATCGGCTGCGGCATCCTCGCCGGCCTCAACGGCCTTCTGCTGAACGCCGGTTGGCTCCCCTCCCTCTCCCCCGCCCTGTCCGCGATCGCCTCCGCCTTCCTCGCCCTGATCGCGGTGTTCGTCGGCATCAACACGGCGCGGGAGTTCGGCGGCACCCCGGTACTCGGCGGGGCGGCCGCGGCCGTCGTCGTCCACCCGGGGGTGTCGAAGGTGACGGCGTTCGGGGCCCACCTGTCCCCCGGCCAGGGCGGCGTGCTCGGCGCCCTCGCCGCCGCGTTCCTGGCCACCCGCGTCGAGAAGTGGGTACGGGGCCGGGTGCCGGGCGCGCTGGACGTCCTGCTCACGCCGACGGTCACCGTGCTCGTCTCCGGTCTCGTGACGCTGTACGGGCTGATGTACGCGGCCGGTGCGGTGGCGGCGGCGATCGGCACGGCCGTGAACTGGCTCCTGACCACGGCCGGCGCGGCGGCGGGCCTGGTGCTGGGCGGCCTGTTCCTCCCCCTGGTGATGCTGGGCCTGCACCAGGCCCTGATCCCCATCCACACCACCCTCATCACACAACAGGGCTACACGGTCCTCCTCCCCCTCCTCTCCATGGCGGGCGCGGGCCAGGTGGGCGCGTCGCTCGCGGTGTACGTCCGCCTGCGCCACGACGGCGACCTGCGCACGACGATCCGCTCGGCCCTCCCGGCCGGCCTGCTCGGCGTGGGCGAACCCCTGATCTACGGCGTGTGCCTGCCGCTGGGCCGCCCCTTCCTGACGGCGTGCGCGGGCGGCGCCGCGGGCGGGGCGTTCGTCGGCTTCTTCGCGATGCTCGGCACCACGGTGGGCGCGACCGCGATCGGCCCCTCGGGCTGGGCCCTGTTCCCGCTGCTGACGGGCAGCAGGGGCGCGGGCGCGGCGGTCGCCGTCTACGCGGGCGGCCTGCTCACCGGCTATGCGGTGGGCTTCGTGGCGACGTACCTCTTCGGCCTCCCGCGCGCCCCCCGGCCGAGCGCCGCCACGTGACGCACGGCGGTCGCCGTTCGTTGCCTCAGCATGACGACGATGAAGTTCCTCGCCACGGCCGCCCTCACCGCCGCCTCCGCCGCCGCGCTGGCCGCCCCCGCCCACGCCGACGCCCTGGCCGACACGGGCGCCGTCCCGGGCGCCAAGGCCGCCCACGGCAACGGCCAGTGGACGATCTCCGACACCGCGAACTGCGCCGACACCCTCGCCGTGGTCCCCGTCCTCAAGCAGGTCTCGCCGCTGCAGGTGCGCGAGAACAGCCCCACGTGCGGCGCGGGCAGCCTGATCCGCCCGGGCCACCGGGGCCACCTGGGCCCGCACGGCAACCGCTGAGGGGCTGACGGGGGCCTCGTCGGTCCTTACGGTGCGCGCCAGACGAAGGTGTACCGCCAGAAGAGCCGGCGGCGGAGCCGGACCCCGGGAAGAATCCGCCGGGCCTCGCGACCGATCTCGCCGAAGGTCATCTCCGGATCCCGGACGGGGGCGGTCATGGAAACAGGCCGGTGCGACGCGGCCCGCCCCCGGTTCTTCACCCACCCGACGAGCGGATTGAGCGCTACGGCCGCCAGCCCGAGCGCGTGGTCGAGAACCCCTTCCGCCCGCGCACAGCCGACCACGACCAGGGTGCCGCCGCCCGCCAACTCCTCCCGGAACCGGACGAGGGTCTCGGTGAAGGGAAGGTGGTGGAGTACGGCGACGCAGGTGATGACGTCGTAGGGACCCGGGGGAAGGCGGCCGGGCGCCTCTGCGAGTGCGTAGGTGACGGGGGCGTCGACGGAGGTCGACTCCCGCGCCCGCTCCAGAATCCCCGCATCGGCATCGACTCCGACGACGGTCTCCGCCCGCCGCCCGGCCAGCCGCCGCACCAGCTCCCCGCTGCCGCACCCCACGTCCAGGACCCGCCCGGCCGCGCGGGGCAACTGCCGCAGCAGCCAGCGGTGGTAGTGGGCGTTGTGGTCCCAGGGGTAGGCGGCGTTCAAGCGGTGCAGGGCCTCGACCAGTCTGCTCAACGGCTGCGCCTCTCCCGGTTCACCTGCCGCACCTTGACCCGCAGTTCCTCACCGACGGACATCGCCTTCAACACGTCCGTCAGCCCCTCGGCGGTACGGACATTGCAGCGTCCCAGGTCGACCAACGCAAACGGTTCCTCGCTCGCACCGGTCACCGGATCGACACACAGGGGACGGCAACACGACCCCGACCCCGGTGAGCGCGTCCCGCAACGACTCCACGATCTCCTCGGTGCTGCGCACGTTCTCCAACCTCCACGGTGAGTTCTGGATCTGCCACACAGCGTGGTCGACGGCTCGCCAGCCTGGCCAGATACGGCATCCCAACAACCCGAACCGTGTGACAGGGAGTCGCGATGGCAGGCCCGAAGGACCTCGATCCGTCGTCATCACCGCGCGCTCTCCTGGGCGCCGAGCTACGCCACGCCCGCGAGAAAGCCGGCTCGAGTCAGGAGGAACCGGGCCAACGGCTGTTCGTGAGCGGCTCGTTCGTGGGGCAGTTGGAGTCAGGTACGCGGCGGATGCAGCCGGACGTCGCGCGGATGCTGGACGAGGTCCTGAGTACGGGGGGTTTCTTCAAGCGGAACTGCAAGGCGGCGGCCAGGTCGAAGTACCTGGAGGACTTTGAGGAGGCAGCGGAGGCCGAGGCTCAAGCCACGGCGATCAGGCAGTACGCGCCGCTTCTGATCCCCGGGCTACTCCAGACACCCGCATACGCGTGGGCCGTGAACCGCGCGTACGACCCGACGGCACCGGAGGAGACCATCGAGGAGTGGACGGAAGGCCGGATGGCGCGGACCCGTCTGCTCGACCATCCAACAAGGCCGTTGTTGTGGACGGTGCTTGACGAGGCTGCATTGCGTCGGGAGCCCGGCGGCCGGGCGGTGATGACGGACACCCTGCGCCACATCGCAGGCCTGGCCCGCCGAAACCGGGTCATCGTGCAGGTACTGCCGCTCAGCGCGGGAGCCCACGCAGCTATGGGTGGCGCCCTCAAGCTGATGGAGTTCGCGGACGCCCCTCCGCTGGTCTACTTCGAGGGGGTGCGCATCGGTCGGCTGGAGGACGACCCGGCCACCGTTGCCCAGTTGAGGTTCACGTTCGACCTTCTCGTGGCCTCCGCCCTCTCGCAGGAGAAGTCCTTGGCCCTCATCGAGGCGTTGGCGCAGGATGACACTCATGAGGAACATCTCTGAGTACGACCTGAGCACGGCCACCTGGCACAAGTCGAGCTACAGCGCAGGCGGCGGCAACGACTGCCTGGAAGTCGCCGACGCCCACCCCGCCCTGGTCCCCGTCCGGGACTCGAAGACCCCCCACGGCCCAAAGCTCTTCTTCAGCCCGGCCGCGTGGGCTGCGTTCACCTCGTCCCTCAGGTAGCCGTCCCGAAGCTCAAGCCCCGAGCTCCCAGGTCCGAGCGCCCTTTTCAAGGAATGGGCGGAGGGTCTCAACCCACCCTCCCACCCTGCGTGTTGACTTGACGCGTTCGGCTTGCAACGCAGCGTCACATGCCTCTAACGTGCGGCCATAAGCAAACGGCCCCCGCTGGTGCGCCAACACCGGTGCGGGGGCCTCACCTACAAGATCGAAGGACACATTCGATCCCATGGCTTACGCCAACTTTAGTGCTGCCCCTGCCCCCGCGCACCCCTTCCCTCACCCGATGGCCAATCCGGGCTACGGCAAGCGGTCGGTCCCCGGACAACGTCCCCGGACGAACCACGACTTCGCCCACCTCCCCGCCCGCGAAGCCGCCATCGCCGCCTACCTCGACCGGCTTCCCGACGGCGCCGACATCTCCGTAAAGACGCTGGCCAAGGTGATGCCGTACGGGCAGTGCGCCCTGGGGACCGCCCTCAACCGGCTCCAGAAGGCAGGGCACTTACGGCGCGGACGGGAACGCCTGGCCGGTGCGGACGGCGTCCGCTGGATCACCCGATCGTGGTGGTCCCGCACCGCACGTGACGACGACTGGTGGGCGACGTTCGCGCGCGGCGACGTACCGCAGCCGGAACCGCCACCGGAAGACCAGGCCCGCCCGGCCCCGACCCGCTCCCGCGCCCACATCCTGCTCGCCGCCCTGGGGCGTACGGCCCCGGTCATGTCCCTCTCCGCCGCCGACTGTGCGGAACTCGCTCCGCTGGTGGCGGAGTGGTTCGTGCGGGGCGCCGACGACAGCGCCGTACTCCACGCCCTCACCGCCGGCCTGCCCAGCCCCGTCCACCACCCGGCCGCTCTGGTCCGCAGCCGCCTGACCAGCAAGCTCCCACCCGAACCGGTACGGCAGCCACCCCGCCCGCCCCGCCGGATCCTGGAGTGCGCGGAGTGCGGGGTGCCGGGGCGGCCGGAGGCGCTGGCGGACGGGCTGTGCCGCGCGTGCAGGGGTGCGCCCCCGCGTGACCGCGCGCACCCGAATGGGCCCCTGGCGGCTCCCGCAATCCGCTCCTACGCAGCTGAGATGCGTGCTGCGATCTTGCAAAAGCGACAAGAAAGGACACTGGCATGACCGCTCCTACGGTCCGACGAGATCACTCGGGGGCACCATGGAAGGAAGGAGGCAATGCCATGACCCCTGACACCGCCGAGCGCCCGCAGATGTCCGTCGAGGACTTCGAGGAACTTGCCCGCAGGGCTCCGAGGGAGCTGCGCAACCGCCTGGAGTTCCTCGGTGGACGGCTGTGCATCCGGCACGGTCCGCTCGACGTCGAGGAGTTCGAAGAGCTGGAAGCCACTGCCCCGGAAACCGTGCGGCTGGAGTACATCAACGGAAACGTAGTAGTCAAAGCCATGCCGGACGGCAACCACGGCGAGATCTTCATGTGGCTGCTTCGTCAGTGCATGCAGCAGCGCCCCGAGCTGAACCTCATGCCCGAGCGGGGCGTCAAGGCCGAGTCCTACCGTAAGGTCCGCGCCCGTACGGACGGCTTCCTCGCACCCGAGGGCCATTTCAAGGGGCACGGGGAGTGGTCGGAGACCGACGGCGCCCTCATGGCGGTGGAAATCACCTCACATGACCGCGACACCGACCAACGCGATCGCATCGACAAGCCCATCGGCTACGCCGAGGCCGGTATCCCCGTCTACCTCCTCATCGATCGCGACAACAACACCCTCACCGTCTTCAGCGAACCGAAGGAAGGCCGCTACCTCCTGTCCCCTCGCTACCCCTGGGGCGCTACCGTCGAGCTGCCGCCTCCGGTCGGCATCACACTGGACACAGAGAAACTCAAGGACTACGCGGACTGACCATGAACCACGCCCAGCTCACCGCTCTCGGACGGGCCCTGCGGCTCGTCGGGGAGCACGGGGAGGCGCTCGGTGCCGACACCCCGGACTCCCGGCTGCACGAGATCAAGGCCGATCTGCGCCGGGCGCTCGATCTGCTGGACGAGAGTGTCGCCGCCGGCGCGCCCGCCACCCGGTGTCCCGAGCACCCGCAGGGGCCCGTCGACGAGAGCGCGCCCGATCTGTGTCTGCTGTGCGAGACCCGGCGCCGGGCCGCACGCCGGTCGGAGTATCACGGCGGAGGGCGGGAGCGGACCGAAGCCGCGGGCGCGGCCACCGCGCCGTCCCGGTACGGCGTCCGCGCCGACCGGCCGCAGCCACAGCAGCGCTGGCTGCCGGAGGCGTGGAACGGACAGGAGTGGCAGCTGTGCGGCACGCCCCGGCGGGACAAGCGCGAGGCCGAGGCGTATCTCGCCGCCCAGCGCCGCTCGTCCCGGCCCGCCATGGCGTACCGGCTTGTGCACGAGTTCACCGACTACGAGGTGCTCCGGGTGTGGGGCACCCCGCTGCGCGTCGACATCGAACCGCTGGGGAACCTATAGCAGCGGCAGGGCGGTGAAGTCGTAGCCCTCCCAGATCCGCCTGCTCGCCTCCTCCGGGTACGGCGCCACCCGCTGTTCCGCGTCGAGGACCTGGACCAGGCGGGAGCGCGGGTCGTAGGCCGGCCAGCCCGGGTCGCCGGTGCGGGCGAAGGCCGTCCAGGCGCGCTGGATGAAGGCAGACAGCCGCTCCGCCTCCGGTGTGGGTCTGCCGCCGGGGAAGGCGAGGGCGGCCAGGTCGGCGCCGAACGTGCCGAAGAGCAGCGGGATGTCCAGACCGTGGCAGGCGCCCAGCGCGCCCGTGGAGTCCGGGGCCGGCCAGGTCAGTTCGTAGACGTGGGCGCTGCCGCCGCCCGCCCGCTGGGCCTCCGCCAGCCGCAGGCTCGGCTGCCCGAACTGCCAGTCCGTCTGGACCCGTTCGAAGAGCTGCTCTGCACTCCGCTCCGGGAAGGCCGAGCGGTACGCCGCCTCGCCCGCCGCCCCGCCCGGTGCGTACAGCCGCAGGATCCCCGCGGCCAGGTCGTCCGTGATCTTGCCGGACATACCGGCCGCGACCAGGAACAGGCGCCACTCGTCGCGGTTGTGGCCGACCAGGAGGTCCACGTCCCGCGCCGCACCCGCTGTAAGGGCCTCCCAGGGAGTCGTGGACAGCACCTCGCCGTCCACCACCGGCGCGAAGGGCAGCGCCGTCGGTGCCACCTGGCCCCAGCGGTCGGTGTACGCCTGCATCTTGATGCCCAGGGCCTGGCCCGCCCGGGTCAGCTCGCGCGGGTCCGTCCGCGCCAGGTCGGCCGCGGTGGGCGTGCGGCCCGCCTCCGCCGCCAGCGCCGCGGCGATGTCGCGGGCGAGGGCTGCGGAGAAGAACGTGCCCGGCACGCTCTGGGTGATCGCGCGGCGGAACAGGCCCCGGGCCCTCGGCATGGCCAGGAGGGAGGCGATGGAGCCCGCGCCGGACGACTGGCCGAAGACGGTGACCTGGGAGGGGTCGCCGCCGAACGCCGTGATGTTCTCCTGGACCCACTCCAGGGCCGCGACCTGGTCGAGCAGGCCCCGGTTCGCGGGAGCGCCCGTCCAGAAGGCGAAACCCTCCATGCCCGTGCGGTGGTTGAAGGAGACGAGCACCGCGTCGCCCGTGCGGGCGAGATGCTGGGCGTCGTAGGCCGACTGGCCGCTGAAGCCGAGTTTGTACGCACCGCCGTAGATCCACACCAGCACCGGTCGGGCGGCGGACGGATCCGGGTCCGGGGTCCAGACGTTCACCGTCAGCCAGTCGTCGCCCTCCGGCTGCCCGGGCTGTACCGCGCGGCCGGAGAGTCCCGCCTCCTCCGGGGGCGGCGGGCCGAAGGCGTACGCCTCCCGCGTGCCCTCCCAGGGGTCGGGCCGGCGCGGTGCCCGGAAGCGGTCCGGGCCGACCGGGGGCGCGGCGAAGGGAATGCCCCGGAACACCGACAGCCCCTGCTCCCGCAGACCGCGCACCGCCCCGGAGGCGGTGCGCACCACGGGCCCGGACTCGCTCTTCGTCATCGCTCGCTCCCCTGACCTCAGCCGTAAGCCTCAGCACGAACTGACTGTTCATCAAGGGAACGCGCGACGACGGTCACAAGTGCCCGAACGGCGCGACGGACACCGTCAGCTGAGGGTCTTCAGCGACGCGGCGTCGTACGGCTTCAGCTCGTCGAAGCGGTCGGCGAGCACCTTGGCCGCCCACTCCGGGTCCTGCAGCAGCGCGCGGCCGACGGCGATCATGTCGAACTCATCGGCCTCCATCCGGTCGAGGAGGTTGTCGATGGCCTTGACCTCGGAGCCCTGGCCCTGGAAGGCGCCCAGGAACTCGCCGTCGAGGCCGACCGAGCCGACGCTGATGACCTGCTTGCCGGTGATCTTCTTCGTCCAGCCGGCCAGGTTCAGGTCCGAGCCGTCGAACTCCGGCACCCAGTAGCGGCGGGTGGAGGCGTGGAAGACGTCGACGCCGGCCGCCGCCAGCGGGGTCAGGATGGCCTCCAGCTCCTCGGGGGTCTCGGCGAGGCGGGCCGCGTAGTCCTGCTGCTTCCACTGCGAGTAGCGGAAGATGACCGGGAACTCGGGCGAGACGGCCGCGCGGACCGCCGCCACGATCTCCGCGGAGAACTTCGCACGGGCCACCGGGTCGCCACCGTAGGCGTCGGTACGGCGGTTGGTGCCCTCCCACAGGAACTGGTCCAGGAGGTAGCCGTGGGCGCCGTGGAGCTCCACGCCGTCGAAGCCGATGCGCTCGGCGTCGGCGGCCGCCTGGGCGAACGCGGCGATCACGTCGTCGAGGTCCTGCTGGGTCATCGCCCGGCCGGTGGCCTCGGCGCCCGCGGTGACCAGGCCGGAGGGGCCCATCGCGGGGGCCTCGGGGAAGGGGGCCTCGCCGTCCTTGCGGACCATGCCGATGTGCCACAGCTGCGGGACGATGGTGCCGCCCGCCGCGTGCACGTCCTCGGCGACCTTCGCCCAGCCCGCCAGCTGCTCCTCGCCGTGGAAGCGCGGCACGCGGTCGCTCTGGCCCGCCGAGTCGTGGCCCACGTAGGTGCCCTCGGTGACGATCAGGCCGACTCCGGCGGCGGCACGGCGGGAGTAGTACGAGCGCACGTCCTCGCCGGGTACGCCGCCCGGGGAGAACATCCGGGTCATCGGCGCCATCGCGATCCGGTTCGGCACGGTGAGGCCGTTGAGGGCGATCGGGCGGGACAGGATCTGGGCCGCGCGGGAGGCGGCGGTCGTCGTGGCGGTCACGTGGGGGCTCCTCGGGGGCAACGGAGTTAACCGGTCGGTATGTGAACACGCATTGTTGCAGCTCCTTAAGTAACGGCCTATGTGCCGGCCCACATTCCGCAGCACGGTCCGCCCGCGTGTGATCCGAGGCACAGTCCGGGACGCGATCCCGGACTCGCCCCGGAAACGCCCGAGGGCGGCACCCCCAGCCGGAAGCTGGAAGTGCCGCCCTCGGAGCAGGACAGGTGATCCGGGCGGATCAGAAGTCCATGTCACCGCCCGGCATGCCGCCCGGAGCGGCCGCGGCGGCCTTCTCCGGCTTGTCGGCGATGACGGCCTCGGTGGTGAGGAACAGCGCGGCGATGGAGGCCGCGTTCTGCAGCGCGGAACGCGTCACCTTCGCCGGGTCGATGATGCCCTCGGCGATCATGTCGACGTATTCGCCCGTGGCGGCGTTCAGACCGTGGCCGACGGCCAGGTTGCGCACCTTCTCCACGACGACGCCGCCCTCAAGGCCACCGTTGGCGGCGATCTGCTTCAGCGGGGCCTCCAGGGCGAGCTTCACGGCGTTGGCGCCGGTCGCCTCGTCACCCTCCAGGTCCAGCTTCTCGAAGACCGAGGAGGCCTGCAGCAGGGCCACGCCACCACCGGCGACGATGCCCTCCTCGACGGCCGCCTTGGCGTTGCGCACGGCGTCCTCGATGCGGTGCTTGCGCTCCTTGAGCTCCACCTCGGTGGCGGCACCGGCCTTGATGACCGCGACGCCGCCCGCGAGCTTGGCCAGGCGCTCCTGGAGCTTCTCGCGGTCGTAGTCCGAGTCGCTGTTCTCGATCTCGGCGCGGATCTGGTTCACGCGGCCGCCCACCTGCTCCGAGGAGCCGGCGCCGTCGACGATGGTGGTCTCGTCCTTGGTGATGACGACCTTGCGGGCGCGGCCCAGGAGGTCCAGGGTCGCGTTCTCCAGCTTGAGGCCGACCTCCTCGGAGATGACCTCGCCGCCCGTGAGGATGGCGATGTCGCCGAGCATGGCCTTGCGGCGGTCGCCGAAGCCCGGGGCCTTGACGGCGACGGACTTGAAGGTGCCGCGGATCTTGTTGACCACCAGGGTCGACAGGGCCTCGCCCTCGACGTCCTCGGCGATGATCAGCAGCGGCTTGCCCGACTGCATGACCTTCTCCAGCAGCGGGAGCAGGTCCTTGACCGAGGAGATCTTGGAGTTGGCGATGAGGATGTACGGGTCCTCGAGCGACGCCTCCATGCGCTCCATGTCGGTCGCGAAGTACGCCGAGATGTAGCCCTTGTCGAAGCGCATGCCCTCGGTGAGCTCCAGCTCCAGACCGAAGGTGTTGCTCTCCTCGACGGTGATGACGCCTTCCTTGCCGACCTTGTCCATGGCCTCGGCGATCAGCTCGCCGATCTGGGTGTCGGCGGCGGAGATGGACGCGGTGGAGGCGATCTGCTCCTTGGTCTCGACGTCCTTCGCCTGCTCCAGCAGGGCGGCGGAGACGGCCTCGACGGCCTTCTCGATACCGCGCTTCAGGGCCATCGGGTTGGCGCCGGCGGCGACGTTGCGCAGGCCTTCCTTGACCAGGGCCTGGGCGAGCACGGTCGCGGTGGTCGTACCGTCACCGGCGACGTCGTCCGTCTTCTTGGCGACTTCCTTGACCAGCTCGGCGCCGATCTTCTCGTACGGGTCCTCGAGCTCGATCTCCTTGGCGATGGAGACACCATCGTTGGTGATCGTGGGGGCGCCCCACTTCTTCTCGAGGACGACGTTGCGACCCTTGGGGCCGAGCGTCACCTTGACGGCGTCCGCGAGCTGGTTCATGCCGCGCTCGAGGCCGCGCCGCGCCTCCTCGTCGAACGCGATGATCTTGGCCATGTGAAGTGGTCCCTCCAGGACTGGGGGTGATTCCTTCGGACCGCGCCCGCGCCCGCGACGGACGGCTCGCCGGCCTGTGGTTCCTTGCCCCACGTGGCCTGCGGGCCTCACCGACCCGGTCCTTCTTTGTCACTCTCACCTTCAGAGTGCTAACGCCAATGATTAGCACTCGCCCCTGTCGAGTGCAAGCGCCTTCGGGGGGTCGGGGCGCGCGCTCAGCCACCCGCGAACAGAGGATCAGGGCGGCGCCGAACGGGGCAGCCGGGCACAGCGAAGGGCCCGCACCCCTCGCGAGGTGCAGGCCCTTCGGACAAAAAACGTTCAGGCGCTGAGGCGAACCATGTCGGCCTGCGGGCCCTTCTGGCCCTGCGAGATCTCGAACTCCACCCGCTGCCCCTCTTCCAGGGTGCGGTAGCCGTCCATCTGAATGGCGCTGTAATGGACGAAGACGTCCGCACCACCGTCGACCGCGATGAAGCCGTACCCCTTCTCCGCGTTGAACCACTTGACGGTGCCCTGAGCCATGCCTAACTCCCCTATTACTGGCCCTTGCACAGATCCACACTTCGCGGACCCGGGTCAGACCTCACCCCCCATCGGTCGGGGGCGTGCGCCGGAACGCGTCGACCGCGGCTGAATGTATCTGTCCAACTGCCGTCTGCAACAGGTCAATCGGACGAGAAATCTGGACGACGACGGTCCGGAATCTACCTAAAATACGGCCGAATCCAGGGCAAGTCGGGCCGTACAAAATGGAACAAAAGCCGCAGAAAGCCCGCACAGTTTGGCTACTTCTTATCGGGCTTGCGATGCGGAATCCGGGACCTCGACCTTCCGGTCCGGAACGCGTTCCCCAACTGTACCGCGCTCAATCACACTGAATGGCCCCCTCCGCTTCTCTCACGGAGGAGGCCATTCGATGAACAATCGGTAACCGCGGTTACCGACGGTAATGATCAGCCGCCGGCGACCGCCGGAATGATGGAGACACCGGCGCCGTCCGGGGTCGCGGTTTCCAGGCCCTGTTCGAAGCGCACGTCGTCGTCATTGACGTACACGTTCACGAACCGGCGCAGCTTGCCCTGGTCGTCCAGGACCCGGGCGGCGATCCCGGTGTGGTTCTTCTCCAGGTCCTCGATGACCTGGGCGAGGGTCGCGCCCTCGGCGGCGACCTCGGCCTGGCCGCCGGTGTAGGTGCGCAGGATGGTGGGGATGCGAACGGTCACGCTCATGCGAGGCCAGCCTCTCGGAAGGAGTCCAGGGTCGGACGGATGGTGGCGGTGAGACCCGTGCCGGCCACCGCGTCGAGGGTCTTCAGGCCGTCGCCGGTGTTGAGGACGACCGTGGTCTTCGTCGGGTCCAGGACACCGGCCTCGACCAGCTTGCGGGTGACGCCGACCGTCACGCCGCCCGCCGTCTCGGCGAAGATGCCCTCGGTGCGGGCCAGCAGCTTGATCGCGTCGACGACTTCCTCGTCCGTCACGTCCTCCACCGCACCGCCGGTGCGGCGGGCGATGTCCAGCACGTACGGCCCGTCGGCCGGGTTGCCGATGGCGAGGGACTTGGCGATGGTGTTCGGCTTCTGCGGGCGGACCACGTCGTGCCCGGCCTTGAAGGCCGTCGACACCGGCGAGCAGCCCTCGGCCTGCGCACCGAAGATCTTGTACGGCCTGTCCTCGACCAGCCCGAGCCCGATCAGCTCCTTCAGCCCCTTGTCGATCTTCGTCAGCTGGGAGCCGGAGGCGATCGGGATCACGATCTGGTCCGGCAGCCGCCAGCCGAGCTGCTCGCAGATCTCGTACGCCAGCGTCTTGGAGCCCTCGGCGTAGTACGGCCGCAGGTTGACGTTGACGAAGCCCCAGCCCTCGCCGGCCGGGTCGCCGATCAGCTCGGAGCAGAAGCGGTTCACGTCGTCGTAGTTGCCCTCGATGCCGACGAGCTCGCCGCCGTAGACCGCGGCCATGACGATCTTGCCCTGCTCCAGGTCGTGCGGGATGAACACGCAGGAGCGGAAGCCGGCGCGGGCGGCGGCGGCGCCGACGGCACCGGCCAGGTTGCCCGTGGAGGAGCAGGACAGGGTGGTGAAGCCGAAGGCGCGGGCGGCCTCCAGGGCCTGGGCGACGACGCGGTCCTTGAAGGAGTGCGTCGGGTTGCCGGAGTCGTCCTTGACGAACAGGCCACCGGTGATGCCCAGTTCGCGGGCGAGGTTGTCGGCCTTGACGAGCTTGGTCCAGCCGGGGTTGATGTTCGGCTTGTCGGCGACGTCGGCCGGGACGGGCAGCAGGGGGGCGTACCGCCAGATGTTCGCGGGGCCGGCCTCGATGCGGGCCCGCAGTTCCTCGGTGCCGTAGGCCGAGAAGTCGTAGGCGATCTCCAGCGGGCCGAAACACTCCTCGCACGCGAAGACCGGGCCGAGCGGGACACGGTGACCGCACTCGCGACAGCTCAGCGCCGCGGCCGGACCGAGGTCGACGGGGGAGGTGGAGGTGCTTGCAACTGTCTGCACAGCCATGGAGGCGAGGCCCTTTCTCCTCATCTTCCTCACGACGCATCTCGCCGTGAGACGGATTTGGCACCTTCCCTAGCCGGGAGCCTCGCCACGTCAACGTGACAAGAACCGACTGGAGGGTTGCCGGGGCTTCATCGGGCCGTGTCCCTCTGCCCCTCTGGATGAGCGGTATGCGGTTGTATGAGCAGTTGTACGCACGAATCGTGCTGCGCGCGCGACCCCGACATGCGATGGTCACCGGCGTTGTTCAAGACTGTAACCGAAGGCCAGGACAGTTGAGATAGTCGTCCGAACCGCGAGATGGATCACACAGCCACCACCTGTGATCACGAACAGTGAGGAGCCGCAGAGCGTGCTGGAAGAAGTAGAGCGCTGGCTGGCCACCCACTCCTGGTCCGTGACCGACCGCCCGCTCCAGCGGATACTGGCCGCCAAGCAGCGTACGGGGCAGACGATCAGCGTCGTGCTGCCCGCGCTCGACGAGGAGGAGACCGTCGGCGACATCGTCACGGTCATCCGGCGCGAGCTGGTCGAGCGGGTCCCGCTCGTCGACGAGCTCGTCGTCGTCGACTCCGGCTCCACCGACCGCACCTCCGAGGTGGCCGCCGCCGCGGGCGCCCGGGTCGTCCACCGGGACACGATCCTGCCGCGCATCCCGGCCGTCCCCGGCAAGGGCGAGGTGCTGTGGCGCTCGCTCCTCGTGACCCGCGGCGACATCATCTGCTTCGTCGACGCCGACCTGCGCGAGTTCTCCGCCGACTTCGTCTCCGGCATCGTCGGCCCCCTCCTCACCGACCCCGGGATCTCGCTGGTGAAGGCCATGTACGACCGTCCGCTCGCCGGTGCCGCCGGGCAGGGCGGCCGGGTCACCGAGCTGATGGCCCGCCCGCTGCTCAACATGCACTGGCCGCAGCTGGCCGGATTCGTGCAGCCGCTGGGCGGCGAGTACGCGGCCCGGCGCGGCCTGCTGGAACAGCTCCCCTTCCCCGTCGGCTACGGCGTGGAACTGGGCATGCTGGTGGACGCGCTGCATCTGGCGGGGCTGGACGCCCTCGCCCAGGTGGACGTCGGGGTCCGCAAGCACCGGCACCAGGACGGGCAGGCTCTCGGCCGGATGGCCGCCGCGATCTACCGCACCGCCCAGCTCCGGCTGGCCCGGGGCCATCTGATCCGCCCCGCCCTGACCCAGTTCGAACGGGACGAGGACGGCTTCGCGCCACGGACGTACTCCGTGGACACCGAGGAACGGCCGCCGATGGTGGAGATCGCGGAGTACGCCGAGCGCCGGGTGGCGTGAGGGGGTGGCCTGACTTCGCCGGTGCTTCGTATACGGCGAGGGCGTCGGGCGTGGCCGTACGTTTGAGCGTTTCCGGGCCGGGCTAGGTTGAGGACCATGGCTTCCACCGGTGGTGCCGAGGTGTTGGTCGCGTCCAATCGCGGCCCGGTTTCGTACACGCTCGACGCGGACGGCGAGGGCGGCTCGCTGCGGGCCAGGCGGGGCGGCGGGGGGCTGGTCTCGGGGCTGTCGGCCATCGGCTCGGACGCCCGTGCCGTCTGGGTGTGCGCGGCGCTCGGTGACGGCGACCGGGAGGCCGTACGGCAGGCGGGCGGCGGGCTGCTGCCGGACGGGGACACCGGCGGGCAGCGGGTGCGGATGCTGGACATCGACCCGGCCGTGCACGCCGACGCGTACAACGGCATCGCCAACTCCGTGCTCTGGTTCGTCCACCACATGCTGTACCAGACCCCGCTGGAACCGGTCTTCGACGCGGAGTTCCGCCGGCAGTGGGCGTCGTACGAGGCCTACAACCGCGCGTTCGCCGAGGCACTGGCCGAGGAGGCCGCCGAGGGGGCGGCCGTACTGGTGCAGGACTACCACCTGTGCCTCGCGCCCGGCATGCTCCGCGGCCTCCGCCCCGACCTGCGCATCGGCCACTTCTCGCACACCCCCTGGGCCCCGCCGGACTACTTCCGCCTGCTGCCCGACGACATCGCCGCCGCCCTGCTGAACGGCATGCTGGGCGCGGACCGGGCGGCCTTCCTGACCCGGCGCTGGGCGGACGCGTTCACGGCGTGCTGCACGGCGGTGCTGGGTCCCGACAGCCTCTCGGGTACGGCGATCGGAGTGCACGGGCTCGGCGCGGACGCGGACTTCCTGCGCGAGCGGGCGCACCGGCCGGACGTGGCCGAACGGATGGCCGCGCTGCGGGCGGAGATCGGCGCGGGTCGCCGGACGATCGTCCGGGTGGACCGCACCGAGCTGTCCAAGAACATCGTGCGCGGACTGCTGGCGTACCGGCAGCTGCTCGACGACCACCCCGAGTGGCGCGAGAACGTCGTCCACGTGGCGTTCGCGTACCCGTCCCGGCAGGACCTCGCGGTGTACCGGGACTACACGGCCGAGGTGCAGCGGGTCGCCGACGACATCAACTCCCGCTACGGGACGGCTGGTTGGACCCCGGTCGTGCTCCACGTCAAGGACGACTTCGCGCGCTCACTGGCCGCGTACCGCCTCGCCGACGTCGCTCTGGTCAACCCCATCCGGGACGGCATGAACCTGGTCGCCAAGGAGGTGCCGGTGCTCTCCGAGGAGGGCTGCGCGCTGGTGCTGTCACGGGAGGCCGGGGCGTACGAGGAGCTGCGCGCCGACGCGTTCACGGTGAACCCCTACGACGTACTGGAGACCGCGCGCGCCCTGCACGAGGCGCTGTCGCTGGGGCCGGAGGAGCGGGCGGACCGCGCCAAGAGACTGGCGACGGCGGCCACCGCGCTGCCCCCGGCCCAGTGGTTCATGGACCAGCTGCGGGCGCTGGAGGAACGTCAGCCGGGCTGATCGGCTGCCAGCTGATCGGCGAGGGCGCCCAGCAGGTGTACGACGCCGGCGGGGCCGTCGACGACCACGTCGGCCCGCTCCGCCAGTTCCGTGACCTCGCTGCTGCCGCTGCACACCAGGAGGCCGGGGACGCCGTCGGCGCGGAGCCGTTCGACGGCGGCGTAGGCGGGGAGGTCGCCGAGGTCGTCGCCGGCGTAGAGGACCGAGCCGGCGCCGGTCCTGCGGACGTACTCGGCGAGGGCGACGCCCTTGTCCATGCCGGGCGGGCGCAGTTCCAGGACCAGGCGGCCGGGTTCCACGACCAGGCCGTGGCGGGTGGCGAGGTCGGTGAGGGGGCCGCGCAGGGTCTCGAAGGCTGCCTCCGGGTCGGTGGCGCGGCGGGTGTGGACGGCGACGGCCCGCCCCTTCTCCTCGATCCAGGTGCCGGGCCAGGCGCCGGCGCGGTCCAGGACGCCCGGCAGCTCGGCGCGGACGGCGGCGACGCCGGGGTGCGGGGCGGGGGCGGTGACCGTGCCGGTGACGGCGTCCCAGCGTTCGGCGCCGTAGTGGCCGAGGACGGTGAGGTGGTCCAGGCCCGGGACACCGGCGAAGCCGCCGTAGCGGACGGCGACACCGGCGGGGCGGCCGGTGATCACGGCGACGGCGGCGACCTTGGGGGCGAGCCGGGCGAGGGCCGGTACGGCGTCGGGGTGGGCGCGGGCCTGCTCGGGGTCGGCGACGATGGGGGCGAGGGTGCCGTCGAAGTCGAGACCGACGATCGCGGTGCGCGGCTTCGCGAGGAGCGCGGCGAGTCCGTCCCGGCCGGGCTGGGTCTGCGGGGTCGGCAGAGGGTCCATGGACCGACACTATCCAGCACGGCCCGCTGTCACTCCTGGGGCTCCGCCCCAGACCCCGCCACGCCCACCCGCCGGGCCTGCCGGGACCGCGCGCAACCGGTGGGTGAGTGGGCAGAGTCAGCGGGAGGAGCGGTGCTGGTCGCGGACTCGGCGCAGGCGGTTGACCGTCACCGGGTCGTGGGCCAGGGCACGTTCGTCGTCCAGGAGGGAGTTCAGGAGTTGGTAGTAGCGGACCGGGGCCAGGTCGAGTTCCTCTCGGATGGCCCGTTCCTTCGCACCGGGGCCTGCGAAGCTCCGGCGCTCGAGCGCGAGGATCGACTTTTCCCGGGTGCCCAGTTCCATGAAGTCACCGTAGCGCTCAGTTCTTCGCGCTGCTGTCCGCCGCCGTGGCCGTCGCCTGGAGCCGGGTGAGGACGCCGGAGGGGTCGCCGCCGGGCGCGACGGCCTGGCCGATGTTCTGCTTCACGGCCGCGGCGACCGCCGCCCAGGACGTCTTGCCGACCGGGTACAGCTCGGAGGTGGGCAGCTGGTCCAGGAAGGGGTGCAGGGCCTTGTCGGGGGCGGCGTCCGACGCGCTCATCGCCGTCGAGGCGGAGCCCGTGACCGGCAGCAGCCCGTAGTCGCGGGAGAAGGCGAGGACGTTCTTCTCGCTGTAGACGAAGTTCAGGAAGTCGCCGACCTGGTCGCGGTGGCCGTTCTGCTTGAACGCCATCATCCAGTCGGCCACGCCCATCGCCGCCCGCGGCGTGCCGGTGCGCCCCGGCATCGGCACCATCCCGAACTGCACGCCCTTCTGCTGCGCCTGCTGGATCAGCGTGGGGTGCCCGTTGAGCATGCCGACCTGGCCGTTCGCGAACGCGGCGAAGGCGTCCGCGCGGTTGAGCCTGCCGGGCGCGACCGGCCCGGTCAGGCCCTTGCCGACCAGGTCGTCCTTGAGCCAGGTGAAGGTGTCCACGTTCTGCGCGGAGTCGATGGTGTAGGTGCCGACGTCGTCGGTGTAGCCGTTGCCGCCGTCGGAGCCGGCCCCGCTCAGCAGCCACTGCATCGTCTCCGCCTGGGCCTCCTCGGGCCCGAGCGGCAGCGCGACCGGGTACTTCACGCCCTTGTCCTTGAGCGCCTTGGCGTCCGAGGCCAGCTCGTCCCAGGTGGTGGGCGGGGTGGTGATGCCGGCCTTGGCGAAAAGGGTCTTGTTGTAGAAGAGCACGCGCGTGGAGGCTCCGAAGGGGATGCCGTACTGCGTGTGGTTCCACTGGCCCGCGTCGGAGAGCTGGGAGAGGAAGTCGGCCTGCGTGCGGATGGTGAGGAGGTCGGAGGCCGGGTAGAGCTTGCCGGCGGCCGCGTAGTCGGCGTAGGCGCCGATCTGGGCGAGATCGGGAGCGTGGCCGTCGGCCACCATCTCCTTCACCTTGGCGTCGACGTCGTTCCAGGAGTAGACGCTGACCTCGACCTTCACGCCGGAGTGCTGGGCCTCGTACGCCTGGACAACGCTGTCCCAGTACTTCTTGGAGCTGTTCTTGGGGGAGTCGCCGTAGTCGGCGGCCACGAGTCTGAGGGTCACGCCGGACGAACCCGTGCTCCCGCAGCCCCCCAGGAGCGCCGTCATGCCCATGGCAGAAACTGCCGCGATCGTTCCTGCCGTACCCCGACGCACCCTCAACGCCCCAACCCTGCCGTCTGACCGTTCAATATATGGACACATAAGGTCTACACCACGTGAGTGGACTAGACCTCTCGCGGGTACGCGGGCCACACTAGGGCCGTGGTGAGACATGTCATCGCCCTCGACGTGGGCGGTACCGGGATGAAGGCCGCCCTCGTCGGCGACGACGGCGAGCTGCTCCACCGCGCCCGCCGCGCCACCGGCCGCGAGCGCGGACCGGACGCGGTGGTGGCGACGATCCTCGACTTCGCCGCCGAACTGCGCGCGTACGGCGTCGAGCGCTACGGCACCCCCGCGCGCGCCGCCGGCATCGCGGTCCCCGGCATCGTCGACGAGGAGCGGGGCATCGCCGCCTACGCCGCCAACCTCGGCTGGCGCGACGTACCCCTGCGCGCCCTGCTCGCCGAGCGGCTCGGCATCCCCGTCGCCCTCGGGCACGACGTGCGCACCGGCGGGCTCGCCGAGGGCCGGATCGGCGCGGGCAAGGGCGCCGACCGGTTCCTGTTCGTCCCGCTCGGCACCGGGATCGCGGGTGCCATCGGCATCGACGGCCGGGTCGAGGCGGGCGCGCACGGCTTCGCCGGCGAGATCGGGCATGTCGTCGTACGGCCGTCCGGCACCCCCTGCCCGTGCGGGCAGCACGGCTGTCTGGAGCGGTACGCCTCCGCGTCCGCCGTCAGCGAGGCCTGGGCGGCGGCCTGCGGGGACCCGGACGCGGACGCGGCCGACTGCGCGAAGGCCGTCGCGTCCGGTGACCCGAACGCCGTCCGGGTCTGGCAGCGGGCGGTGGACGCCCTGGCCGACGGCCTGGTCACCGCGCTCACCCTGCTGGACCCGCGCACACTGATCATCGGTGGCGGTCTGGCCGAGGCGGGGGAAGTGTTGTTCTCACCGCTGCGCGACGCCGTCCGGCGCCGGGTCACCTTCCAGAGACTGCCGGCCATCGTCCCCGCCGCCCTCGGCGACACGGCGGGCTGCCTGGGCGCGGGCCTGCTGGCCCGCGACCTGCTCACCACCACCACTTCTACGACTCCGGAGGTAGGCGCCTGATGGCTCCCAGCTTGGTTCTCACAGGTGCTCGGGTGGTGCTGCCCGGCGGAGTGGTGGACGACGGGCGCGTGTCCGTGGAGGGTACGAGGATCACGGCGACGGCCGCCGAGAGCGCCCGTGCCGTCGACCTCAGCGGCCACTGGGTCCTCCCCGGCTTCGTGGACATCCACAACCACGGCGGCGGCGGAGCCTCCTTCTCCGGCACGGCCGAGGACGTCCTCACGGCGATCCACACCCACCGCACCCACGGCACCACCACCCTGGTGGCCTCCACCGTCACCGACGAGATGGACCTCCTGGCGACGCAGGCCGGGCTGCTGAGCGAGCTGGCCGAGCAGGGCGAGATCGCCGGCATCCACTTCGAGGGGCCGTTCATCTCGCCGTGCCGCAAGGGCGCGCACTCCGAGGAGCTGCTGCGCGACCCGGACCCGGCCGAGGTCCGCAAGCTGATCGACGCGGCGCGCGGCAAGGCGAAGATGGTCACCCTCGCCACCGAACTGCCCGGCGGCGTCGACTCCGTACGGCTGCTCGCCGAGCACGGCGTGATCGCGGCCGTCGGGCACACGGACGCGACGTACGAGCAGACGGTCGAGGCGATCGACGCGGGCGCCACGGTCGCCACCCACCTCTTCAACGCGATGCCCCCGGTCGGCCACCGCTCCCCCGGCCCGATCACGGCCCTGCTGGAGGACGAGCGGGTCACGGTCGAGCTGATCAACGACGGCACGCACCTCCACCCCGCCGCGCTGGAGCTGGCCTTCCACCACGCGGGCGCCTCCCGCGTCGCCTTCATCACGGACGCCATGGACGCGGCCGGCGCCGGTGACGGCCGCTATCTGCTCGGCCCGCTGGAGGTCGAGGTCAGCGAGGGCGTGGCCCGGCTGGTGCACGGCGGTTCGATCGCGGGCTCCACGCTGACCCTGGACCGCGCGTTCCGGCGGGCGGTGACGATCGACCGGCTGTCCGTCGAGGACGCGGTGACGGCCCTGTCCGTGAACCCGGCCCGGCTGCTCGGCCTGTCCGACCGCATCGGTTCGCTGGAGCCCGGCAAGGACGCGGACCTGGTCGTGTTCGACGCGGACTTCGCCCTCAAGGGTGTGATGCGGCGCGGCGAATGGGTGGTGGTACCGCCCCAACTGGCGTGATCTGCCCGTCTTTTCCCCGGACGGCGGCCGACTCCTGACTGGGCCGGCCGCCGTCTCTTTGGCATGATCGGGCCCCGGCGGACGATGACGGGCGCGACGACACGCGCAGGGAACTTCGAGGGAGGCGGCCCGGGTGATCCTCACGGTCACGCTGAACACCGCTCTCGACCTGACCTATCGCGTCCGGTCGCTGCGGCCGCACGCCTCGCACCGGGTCTCGGAGGTCATCGAGCGGCCGGGCGGCAAGGGCGTGAACGTGGCCCGGGTGCTGGCCGCGCTGGGCCACGAGGTGACGGTGACGGGCTTCGCGGGCGGCGGCACCGGGCGCGCGGTGCGCGACATGCTCTCCGACGTCCCCCGCCTGACGGACGCGCTGCTCCCGGCCGCGGGGGCGACGCGGCGCACGATCGCCGTCGTGGACGAACTGTCGGGCGACACGACCCAGTTGAACGAGCCGGGCCCCCAGATCAGCCCCGCCGAATGGGGCACCTTCCTCGACCGCTACGAGGAGTTGCTGCCCGGCGCCTCGGCGGTGGCCCTGTGCGGCAGCCTCCCCCCGGGAGTGCCGGTCGGGGCGTACGGGAACCTGGTCCGGGCCGCCCGCTCCGCCGGCGTCCCGGTGCTGCTGGACACCAGCGGCGAGCCGCTGCGCCGCGGGGTCGCCGCCCGCCCCGACATCGTGAAACCGAACGCCGACGAACTGGCCGAACTGACCGGATCCCACGATCCGTCGCGCGCCACCCAGGACGCCCGCCGGCGCGGCGCCCACGCGGTCGTCGCCTCCCTCGGCCCCCAGGGCCTCCTGGCCGCCACCCCGGAGGGCAGCTGGCACGCGGTCCCGCCCGCCCCCGAGCACGGCAACCCGACGGGCGCCGGCGACTCGGCGGTGGCGGGCCTGCTCTCGGGGCTCGTCGACCAACTCCCCTGGCCGGACCGGCTGGTCCGCGCGGTCGCGTTGTCGGCGGCGACGGTACGGGCGGCTGCGGCGGGCGAGTTCGACCACGCGGCCTACGAGAAACTCCTGGCGCAGGTGTCGGTGACGGCGGCGTGAAGGCAACAAGAGCCTGACGACGGTGGCCGTGGCAGGTGCTCTGCCGGCCGACGCCTACGGGGATCGAGGTCTACGCCCAGTAGTGCCGAGGCCTTCACAGCGGATGTGGCGACCTCGGCGGCTGCCGGGGTCGCCCCACCGCTCCGGGGCTCAGCCGCCGGAACCGACCCAGCCCTTCACCAGCCACACCTGGTCGATGAGGGCGTCGCACTGGTCGCCCTGCTCGCACGAGAGCTTGATGGTGTTCGAGCCCTTGTTGAGCTGGACATAGCTGAACGTCTTCGTCCAGCCCTTCTCGTAGTCGCCCGCCGCGCCGTGCGACCAGTTCTTCAGGCCGACCGGCGAATCGGAAGCCGTCCCGTTGACCGTGATGGTGGCGGTGGCGTCCTTGCCGGGAACGCTGTAGCCGACGTAGACACTGTATTTACCGGCCTCGGGGACGTCGTTGACGGTCCAGGTGAGCGAGGCTCCGACCTTGTTGAAGCCCGCCACGTAGGTCCCGCCGGCCGCTGACGCCCCCTTGACGCCCGAGGCCGTGGACGCGCCGCCCGCCAGCTGGAGATCCTTCGCGTCGCTCTTCGGCAGGTCCCCCGACGCGCTGCTGCTCGCCGACTGGCTCGGCTGGGAGCTCTGCGAGGCGGACGGCGCGCCCGAGGCGCCGCCGCCCGCCTTGTTGTCCGAGGAGTTGCCGTTCAGCATCGCCACGCCGATCCCTATGACGACCGCCGCGACGACCGCGATCGCGCCGATCAGCAGACCCTTGGTGTTGGGGCCGCGGCGCGGCGGGGCCGGCTGGGGGGTGCGGGTGGTGGAGGCGGGGCCGCCCGGGAGGGTCTCCGGGGCCTGGTAGTGGGTGTTCGGCTGGCCGTAGGCGCCCTGCTGCGGCACCTGGCCGTAAGCGGGCGGCTGCTGCTGGCCGTACTGGCGCTCGCCGACGGCACGCACCCTGCTGACCGAGTTCGGGTAGCCGTAACCGCCGGACGGCGGCTGGGCTCCTCTGGCCTGGCCGTCGGCGTACAGATAGCCGAAGGGGTCGTCTTCCTCGGGCGTGCTCGCGCCGTTGTCGCCGGGCGTCATCCCTGGTACTCCTCAGCAGGTGCGGGCGGATGCGATAGGGGGCATGGATCAGCGAGCCTACCCGCTCTCACTGAGCCAAACGGGTGACTCGTACCGCATCAACTCGCTGACCTGCGGATCATCCCGCGCGTCGGTGCTGTTTGGGACGAGATCGTTTCTCTACGTACATCCGCTCGTCGGCTGACTTCAACACCTCGTCCGCGGTCATGCCGCAGTGCGCCCACCCGATGCCGAAACTCGCGCCCACCCGCACGGCCCGGCCCTCGGCCCGGATCGGCTGGATGATCTCGTTGCGCAGCCGTACGGCGAGGTCCTGGGCGTCGGCCCGGCCGAGGCCGTCGGCGAGGATCACGAACTCGTCGCCGCCGAGGCGGGCGACCGTGTCGCCGTCGCGGACGCCGCGGGTGAGGCGCCGGGCGACCTCGATGAGGACCGCGTCGCCGGCGTTGTGGCCGAAGCGGTCGTTGATGGACTTGAAGCCGTCGAGGTCGCAGAAGAGCACCGCGAGGCCCTTGGTGCCGTCGTCGCGGCCCTCCTCCGGGGCGACCGTGTGCACGTGGTGGTCGAAGGCGTCGTAGCCCTCCGTGCCCGGCCGGAAGTCGAAACCGCCGTGGCCGCCGCCGTGGCCGCCCGGGGCGTCGAAGACGGGGAGGCCGTAGGCCGCGTCCAGGGATTCCAGGTCGCCGGGCTCGGAGGGGCGCCGGCACAGGCGGGCCGACAGGCGCGAGCGCAGCTCGGCGGAGTTCGGCAGGCCGGTGAGGGAGTCGTGCGAGGCGCGGTGGGCGAGCTGCAGTTCGCGCCGCTTGCGCTCCTCTATGTCCTCGACGTGGGTGAGGAGGAAGCGGGGGCCGTCGGCGGCGTCGGCCACCACGCTGTTGCGCAGCGACACCCAGACGTACGTGCCGTCGCGGCGGCCGAGGCGCAGCTCCGCGCGGCCGCCCTCGGCGGAGGTCCGCAGCAGCGTGCCGATGTCCTCGGGGTGGACGAGGTCGGAGAAGGAGTAGCGGCGCATCGCGGAGGCCGGGCGGCCCAGCAGCCGGCACAAGGCGTCGTTGGTGCGCAGGATGCGGCCGTGCTGGTCGCCGCCCATCTCGGCGATGGCCATGCCGGAGGGGGCGTACTCGAAGGCCTGCCGGAAGGATTCCTCGCTGGCGCGCAGGGCCTGCTGCTCGCGCTCCAGGCGGACCAGGGCGCGCTGCATGTTGGCGCGCAGCCGGGCGTTGCTGATGGCGATGGCGGCCTGGAAGGCGTACATCTGCAGGGCTTCGCGGCCCCAGGCGCCCGGGCGGCGGCCGTTGCGCGGCCGGTCCACGGACAGGACGCCGAGCAGCTCGCCGGAGGAGCCGCCCTGCACGCCGGGCGTGTACATGGGGGCGAAGAGGCGGTCCGAGGGGTGCCACTCGTCCTCGAAGCGCGGCATGGGGCCGTCGGTGTACCACTGGGGGACGTCGTCGTCGTCCAGTACCCAGCCCTCGGTGTGCGGTATGAAGACCAGGTCGCCCCAGCGCTCGCCCATGTGCAGCCGCCGGTCCCAGGACTCGCGGGAGCCGACCCGGCCGGTGATCAGGGCCTCGGCGGCGGAGTTACCGGCGAGGGCGGCGACGACGAGGTCGCTGTCCTGACGGACGAGGTTCACGCACGCCATCTCGTACCCGAGGGCCTGTACGACGCCGTCGGCGACCGTCTGCAAGGTGTCCGCCAGGCTGCGCGCCGTGTTCATGTCGGCCATGACCTGGTGCAGCTGCCGCAGGGACGCGAGACGGACATACGGCTCCGACTCAGTCTCCATGCCCGCCCTCCCCCCGCGACCTCACAGCGAATCAAGGGTTGTCTCAGCTTCCACGCCACTGAATCACAGCGCGCTGCTCACTCGGTACACAGGGTCAACAATTCTTGCCCCTTGTGACTCAAGTCACAGGTGAACGTGAACAATTGAGTGGAGTTTCTGCATTTGGCACGTGCAAATGCTGACCGCAGGCTGTGCGGGCGTGCCCACATGATGTCCATACGTGCCCCGTGGTCGTCCCTTGGTCCTAGGACCCGGCTCGGGCGCAGGCCCGATGTGGCCCGTGCGGGGCGGAGACTAGCGTTCCAGGCGTGCTGAAGACCGCCTCTCCCGCCACCCTCACCGCTTCCGGGCATGCTGAGGGGGTGAGCAACGACGAGTTCCGGGCCGCGATGTCCCGGCTGGCCGCGGGCGTGGTCCTGGTGACCGCGCAGGAACCGCCGCTCGACCCGGACGACCCGGGCGCGCCGGGCGTGGAGGACGTCGGCATGACCGCCACCGCCTTCCTGTCGGTCTCCCTCGACCCGCCGCTCGTCCTCGTCAGCCTGCGCGAGGGCTCCCGGATGGACGACCTGCTGGCCGAACAGCCCCTGTGGGCCGTGTCGGTGCTCACCGAGAGCCAGCGGCACATCGCCGGGCGCTTCGCGATGAAGGGCCGCATCAGCGACCGGCTCCTCTTCGAGGACATCCCCTGCGTCCGCGGCGAGGTGACCGGCGCACCCCTGGTGGGCGGCGCACTGGCCACGCTGGAGTGCCGCACCGAGGAACGGGTGAGCGCCGGGGACCACACCCTGGTCATCGGCCGCGTCCTCACCGCCCAGGTACCGAGCGCCGAGGGCGGCCCACTGCTGTACTTCCGGGGGCGGTACCGGCAGTTGGGCTGAGCCTGAGCCGACCGGCGGCGGAAGGGGGAGAGCCGGCGCCGGGAGAGGGGCCGCCGTCGGGCAGAGCGGCAGACGCGCCCGTCGGGCCCCGGGAGGGATAGCAGAGCCGCCACCGTCGGGACTGGGGGAGAGCCGCTGCCGGCAGGGGCGGCAGACCCGCCGCCGGGCCAGGGTGGTGGCAGAGCCGCCACCGTCGGGACTGGGGCAGGGCCGCCGCAGGGCAGGGCAGGGCGGCAGAGCCCTCGACCGTCGGTGCTCTGCCGGTTGCTGGCAGACCCTCCGGTCGCCAGGCTCCCGCCGACCGACCACAGACCCGCCCGCCGTCACGACACCGCCGGTCGGTGACAAACCCCGTCACGACCCCACCGGTTCGATCGTCAGCTCCGTGAGGCGGGTCGGGTTCGTCACGATGTCGATCGTGGCGATGCGGTCGGCGACGAAGGTGAAGGTCAGTACGCGCTCCAGGCGGTCGTCGACGTAGCGGACCAGGCCCGTGGCGCCGTCGATCAGGGCCGGGCGGGACTCGACGGCCAGGCGGGCGAAGCTCTTCGCGCCGGCGGCCACCCCGCTCGCGCCGATGGTCGTACCGGCCTCGCCGCGGGCCAGGACGTCCGGGTCGAGGACGGCCAGCAGCCCCTCGAAGTCGCCGTCCCGCGCCGCCGCCAGGAAGGCGTCGACCACCGCACGCTGCCGCACCAGGTCGGTCTCCGGCGCGTCCGCGCCCCGCACCCGGCGCCGGCCCCGGCTGGCCAGCTGCCGGGCGGCGCCCGGGGTGCGCCCGAGGACGCCGCCGACCTCGTCGAACGGCACCCCGAACAGGTCGTGAAGCACGAACGCCAGCCGCTCGGCCGGGTTCAGCTGGTCGAGGACGACGAGCAGGGCCGAGCCGACCGAGTCGGCCAGCAGGGCGTCCTGCGCGGGGTCCTGCGCCGGGCCCTGCGCGGCGGCGGCCGCCGGCTCCCAGGTGTCCAGGGGCTGCTCGCCCCGGGTGCGGCGGGAGCGGAGCAGGTCGAGGCAGACCCGGCCGACGACGGTCGTCAGCCAGCCCCCGAGGTTGTCCACCTCGCTCGTGTCGGACCGGCTCAGCCGGAACCAGGTCTCCTGCACGGCGTCCTCGGCCTCCGCGGCCGAGCCCAGCATGCGGAAGGCCACGGCCCGCAGATGCCCCCGGTACGCCTCGAACCGCTCGGCGAGCGCGTCGAGGCCGCCGATGCCGTCGTGGTGCTGGTGCGCGTCGTGCTCGCTCATCGGTGGTGCCGGCCTCTCTGTCGCCGTCCAGGGTCTTCACGACCCTGACGTACGGCGGCCCGGAAGTGTGACGGACCTACTGCCAGTCCCGGCCCGAGCGGCCGCGCTTGGTGTCCGCACGCTGCTTCTTCTCCCGCAGCCGGCGTTCGTTGATGCCGCGCGGGATGCGGGTGGGCCTGCGGGGCTTGGGCGGGGGCGCGCTCGCCTCCGCGAGGAGCGCGGCGAGGCGTACGGCGGCGGACTCGCGGTTGCGCCACTGGGAGCGGTGCTCGGAGGAGCGGACGGTGACGACCCCGTCGACGAGCCGGCCGGCCAGCCGCTGCAACGCCCGCTCCTTCCACACCGGGGGCAGCGCCTCGGTGCGCGCGAGGTCGAAGCGCAGCTCCACCTGCGAGTCACTGGTGTTGACGTGCTGTCCGCCGGGCCCCGACGACCTGGAGAAACGCCACATCAGCTCGGCCTCGGGAAGGGAGACGGAGCCACGGATGAGGTAGGGACCGGACATGCCCACCATGGTCGCGCGGCTGACCCGTCCACGTCACCCGAAATACCCCGGGCGGGGAAACCGGGGACGGGAAGTAAAGAAAGTAAAGAGAGCTGGAACCTTCCCGGGCTCCCCCGGCGTTGACAGGGGTAGCTGTACCTTTTCCGCCGTACCGAACCAAAGGAAGGGACTCCCAAGAATGGCTGTAAGCCTGTCCAAGGGTGGCAACGTCTCGCTCACCAAGGAGGCTCCGGGCCTGACCGCCGTCACCGTGGGCCTCGGCTGGGACGTCCGCACCACCACCGGCACGGACTTCGACCTGGACGCCTCCGCCATCGCGGTCAACGCACAGGGCAAGGTCTACTCGGACGCCCACTTCGTCTTCTTCAACAACAAGCAGACGCCGGACAACACGATCGTCCACACCGGTGACAACACCACCGGCCAGGGCGAGGGCGACGACGAGGCCATCAACGTCAACCTGGCCGGGCTCCCGGCGGACATCGACAAGGTCGTCTTCCCGGTCTCCATCTACGACGCGGAGAACCGCAGCCAGAACTTCGGCCAGGTCCGCAACGCGTACATCCGCATCGTGAACCAGACCGGCGGCGCCGAGATCGCGCGCTACGACCTCTCGGAGGACGCGGCCACCGAGACGGCCATGGTCTTCGGCGAGCTGTACCGCAACGGCGCGGAGTGGAAGTTCCGCGCGGTGGGCCAGGGCTACGCCTCGGGCCTGGTCGGCATCGCCCAGGACTTCGGCGTCAACGTCTGACGGACGCGGCACCACCGAGCGGGGCCCCGGGCCACGGCGCACACCGCCGCGGCGCGGGGCCCCCGCCGTACCGCTGCGAGGCGTCAGGCCTGGGCCGGTTTGCCGTTGCCGTACAGCCAGTCCCGCCAGATCCCGGTGAAGTCCGTGCCCGGGAACTGCTTCTCCACGTACGCGGTGAAGTCGGCGGTGTCGGCGCTGCCGTACCGGTGGGAGGCGGGCCAGCTGCGCAGGAGGGCGAAGAAGCCCTTGTCGCCGACCTTCTGCCGGATCTTCTGCAGGACCATCGCGCCGCGCTCGTAGACGGGGCTGTCGGAGATGTGGGCGGCGCCGGACGGCTTCGCGGGCGGGTAGGCCCAGATCCCGTCGTCGTCGCCGTCGTAGAGGTCGGTGAATATCTTCTGCGCCGAGTCGCCGTCGTGGTCCTCCTGCCACAGCCACTGGGCGTAGGTGGCGAAGCCCTCGTTGAGCCACATGTCCTGCCAGGACTTCGGGGTGACCGAGTCGCCGTACCACTGGTGGGCCAGTTCGTGCACGACCGTGCCGGTGTCCGGGGCGCCGGGGAAGGTCGGCCGGTTCTGTGTCTCCAGGGCGTACCCGGCGTCGCCCTCCCCGGCGACGATCGCGCCGACGGAGGAGAAGGGGAACGGCCCGAAGTTGTCCTCCTCCCATTTGACGATGCCGGGCAGCTGCGCCATCACGTCCGCGCTGTCCTTCGCCTGGTCCGGGGCGACGGCGGTGAGGATCGGCAGCCCGTGCGGGCCGGTGCTGCGGGTGAGAGTGAAGTGGCCGACGGCGACCGTGGCCAGATAGCTCGCCATGGGCTGGGCGGTGTGCCAGTGGTACGACGTCCGGCCGCCCTGGGTGCTCTGGCCCGCCAACTCGCCGTTGGAGACGGCCTGGAGGCCCTTCGGGACGGTGACGGTGATGTCGTAGGACGCCTTGTCTGAGGGGTGGTGGTTGCCGGGAAACCAGGCCATGGAGCCGACGGGCTCGCCGAGGCCGAGAGCGCCGTCGGAGGTGGGCAGCCAGCCCTCCTTGGAGCCGTCGGGGTCGGTGAGGGTCTGCGGGACGCCGGAGTAGCGCACGGTCGTACGGAACGTTTCGCCCGCGTTCAGGTCGGTGTGCGGGCGGACGGTCAGCTCCTGCCCGGACCGGCCGAAGGGGGCCCGCCTGCCCTCGACGGTGACCGAGTCGACGTGCAGTCCGGCGAGGTCGAGGTCGAAGGAGGACAGGTCCTGGAGGGCGCGGGCGGTGATGACCGCCGTACCGGTGAGCCGGCGGCCGGAGGGGGTGTAGTCGAGGGTGAGGGCGTAGTGCTCCACGTGGTAGCCGCCGTTGCCGGCCTGCGGGAAGTACGGGTCGTGCAGGCCCGGGCTGCCCGGAGTGCCGTGCACACCGCCTTCGGCCGCCGTTCCGGTAAGAGCCAGGCTGAAGGTGAGCAGGGCCGCGGCGGCCGGGACGGCCACGGCGAGGCGTACGGAACGGGGCACGACAGCGATCCTATGGGGCACCGGTCTTACTTACGGGGCCCGAAATTAAGGGCCGGGCAGGGACCCGTGACACCATCGGTGCGTGCTCGACATCGGCTACGCCCTCTCCAACAAGTTCCCGGACCCGCCGCAGACCGACTACCGCCGCGCGGACGTCCACGCGCTGCGGCACGACCTGTTCTGCGGTGACGTCTATCTCGCGGACACCGAGTCCGACCGGGAGCTGTCCACAGCCTGGGGATGGGTGCCGGTGCTGGACTTCGCGTGGGCGCTGTGCGACATCGTGGAGCGGCTGGACCGGGACCCGATGGGCTCGCGCGCCGCGCGCCCGCAGCAGGCGGAGCTGGACTTCACCGAGTCCACCGACCGGATGCTGTTCGAGCGCCGCTTCGGCTGGGTGGACATCGAGGCCGACTGGATGCCGGCCGAGGAGGCCCCGCTCAGCTTCGGCCACACCGAACTGCGCCGCGAGGCCCGTGACTTCCTGCACGATCTGATCGCGGACCTCACCGACCTCCACGACGACCTGGCGGAGAACCCGGCGATCTGGACCCTCCAGGCCCGCTTCCCCCGCCTGCCGTGACCGCCCCCATGGTCGTGACGTCCTGGTCCCCGGCGCCGCTCACTCCACTCTGATCCCGAGCTCCGCCGCCAGCACCGGTGCCAGATCCAGCAGTTGACCCGTGCTGATCACCGCCCCGGACAGCCGGTCCAGGCCGCGGGCGATCTCCAGCGGGGCGGCTCCGCGCAGGTCCACGTCCTTCAGCGTCGCGCTGCCGAAGTCGGCCCCCTTCAGCGCGCAGTCGACGAACTCGACCCGCTCCAGGCTCGCCCCCGCGAAGTCCGGCTCGACCAGTACGCAGGACTCGAAGACGACGTCTCTGAGGCGGGCCTCGCGCAGATTGAGATAGTCGATCTTGCCGCCGCGGACCACCACCCGCTCCAGCACGGCGCCGTGCAGCTGGGTGCCGCCGAGGCGCGCGTCGACCACCTCGACGTCCCGGAACGTGGACTCGGCGAGATGCGTGCCGACCCCGCGCAGCCCCGTCAGCACGGAGTCCAGCACTCTGGCCCGGCCCAGCGCCGTACCGTCCACGGCGCAGCCCGCCAGCGCGCAGTCCATGAACCGGGCGCCCGCGCCGTCCTGCCCGCTCAGGTCCGCGTCCTGGAACTCCAGCCCGTCGTAGTCCCCGTCCGGCTCCAGCCCGCCGCCGGACCACGGGGTCAGCGGCGGCAGCCGCAGCTCCGGCCGCCGCGCACCCTTCACCCGCTTCCTGCCCTCACCCGTCGCTCTCCTCACCATGCCCCCATGCTGCACCCCGCCACTGACAATCACCCTGGCCAGGGGAAACGAGGGGAGGGCCGGGGAGAGAACCGGTTCAGTGCCGCCCCGCCACCCGGTCCGCCGCCTTCGCCAGGCGGGAGGACTCCGTGCCGGGGCGGAGGCGTTCGCGCTGGTCGGCGGTGCGGTAGGTGGCGTACATGCCGTGGACGCCCAGCCAGCGGAAGGGCTCCGGCTCCCACTTGCGGACCTTGTGGTTCACCCAGGGCAGGTCGGTGAGGTCCGTGCGGCCGCCCTGTCCGGAGTCCCGCTGGACCAGGTCGCGCAGGGTGCGGGCGGCGAGGTTGGTCGTGGCGACACCGGAGCCGACGTATCCGCCGGCCCAGCCGAGGCCCGTAGAGCGGTCCAGGGTGACCGTGGCGCACCAGTCGCGGGGCACGCCCAGCACGCCTGACCAGGCGTGTTCCACCCGGACCCCGGCCAGGGACGGGAAGAAGCGGGTCAGGATCCCGTGGAGGGCCTCGATCGTCGCCGCCTGTGTGCGGCCGTCGTTGTCGGTGCGCGAACCGAAGCGGTACGGCACGCCGCGGCCGCCCAGCGCGATCCGGCCGTCGGCCGTGCGCTGCGCGTACATGTACGCGTGCGCCATGTCGCCCAGGGTCTCGCGCCCCTCCCAGCCGATCGACGCCCACTGCTCCCCGGTCAGCGGCTCGGTCGCGATCATCGAGGAGTTCATGGGGAGCCAGGTGCGCTTCTGGCCCTTCAACCGCGCCGTGAAACCCTCCGTGCAGCGCAGCACGTAGGGGGCGCGGACCGTGCCGTAGGGGGTGACCGCGTGCTGGGGGCGGATCTCCGTCACCGGGGTCGACTCGTGGACCACCACTCCCAGCGCCTCGACCGTCGCCGCCAGGCCCTTGACCAGTTTCACCGGGTGCAGCCGGGCCCCGTGCGGGGTCCAGGCCGAGCCCACCGCGTCCACGACCCGGATCCGCTCGGCCGTCTCGCGGGCGCCGTACAGCTCCCGGTCCTTCTCGCCGTACGACAGCTCGTGCGCGTGGAAGGCCTTCAGACGCGCCAACTGGGCGGGGGTCGTGGCCACTTCGAGGACTCCGCCGCGGTGGACGTCCGCCTCGATGCCCTCGGCCCCGGCCACCGCGATCACCTCCGCGACCGTGTCGTTCATCGCCTTCTGGAGGCGTACGGCGGCCTCGTGGCCGTGCAGCTTCGCGTACCGGTCGCGGCCCGCGATCCCGTTGTAGAGCCAGCCGCCGTTGCGGCCGGAGGCGCCGTAGCCGCAGAACTTCTGCTCCAGCACCGTGATGCGCAGGAAGGGGGCGGCCTTCTTCAGGTAGTACGCCGTCCACAGGCCCGTGTATCCGCCGCCCACGATCACGACGTCGGCCGTGGCGTCCCCGGGCAGCGGCTCGCGTACGGCCGGGAGACCGTCGTCCGCGTACCAGTAGGAGATCCCGCCGTTGACGACGCCGCCCGCGAAGCCGGGGGCCGCACTGCTTGCCGAGCTGCTCATGGCCCGGACGTTAGCCCCTCGTCCCGGCCAGTGTCTCCTTCGGATTCCATGCTTTTCCGCGCCCTCTGACCAGCGGATAGCAGGCCAGCCCGATCAGCACCGAGACGAAGTGGCCCAGATCGGTGAAGGTCCGCCCCTCGGCCAGCGGCAGCCCGTAGATGACCAGCACCACCAGCAGATACGCGTACCGCCAGGGGGGCGCGATCCGGTACGTGAGCACCGCGATGATCCCGGCCAGCGCGTAACTCACCCCGATGTCCAGGGTGTTGACCGCGCGGTGCGGGGCGATGCCGGCCCGGATCGCGATCAGCAGGGCGCCCTCGCTGGTCAGCGTCGCGAACACGTGCGCCAGCGCGCACACCGAGAGCCAGCGGGCCGTACCGAGCCAGCGCTCCGCGGGTGCGTGGAACACCGTGTAGAGGAAGGCGTACGGAATCCAGTGGCCGCTGTCGATCCAGAACGCGCTCGCCACCAGCACCCGCACCGGGTCGTGCGACAGCTCGTGGATGTTGGTCGAGCGCCGGCGCAGGAAGTGCTGCTCGAACTCGGGCGACATGCGGTGCAGGGCGACGGTCGTGACGAACAGGACCAGCAGCCACACGTAGGTGCCGGGTGCGCTGCAGATCCACGACCGCACCGCCGTCCGTACCACTGTGAGGCCCCGCTTGATTCGCATGAGCCGATTCACGCACGCCGGTATCGTCCCGTCCGTGATCGACATCCCCGACGGCCTGGCCGAGACGCAAGCGAGGTACAACGGCGCGGCGGGGCGGGCCTTCGTCGCCGCCCTGCCCGGGCTGGCGGCGGACTTCCTGGACCGCTGGCGGCTGCGGCTCGACGGGCCCGCCATGAACGGCGTCAGCGCGCTCGTCCTGCCGGTCGTCGGCGCGGACGGCACCCGGGCCGTGCTCAAACTCCAGCTGCCCGACGAGGAGACCGAGGGCGAACCGGTCGCGCTGCGGGTCTGGGACGGCGACGGCGCCGTACGGCTCCTCGACCACGACCCGGCCACCGGCACCATGCTCCTGGAGCGCCTGGCCCCGTCCCGGATGCTCTCCGCGCGGGCCGACACCCGCGCCGCCGTTCTCGTGATCGCCCGGCTGCTGGCCCGGCTGACGTCCTTCCCGGGCCCGCCGGGCATGCGCCGGCTCGGCGACATCGCCGCCGCGATGCTGGAACGGACCCCGTGGGCGCTGGAGCGGATCCCCGACCCCGGGACCCGCCGTACGGTCGCCGACTGCGCGGCCGCCGTACGCGAGGTCGTCGGCGAACCCGGCGACCGGCTGCTGCACTGGGACCTGCACTTCGACAACGTGCTCGGCTCCGACCGCGCCGACTGGCTCGCCATCGATCCCAAGCCGCTGGCCGGCGACCCCGGCTTCGAGCTGTGGCCGGCCCTGTGGAACCGGTTCGACGCGGCCGAGGTCGTCTGGCGCTTCGACGCGATGACCGACGTCCTCGGCCTCGACCGGGAGCGGGCCCGCGCCTGGACGCTGGGCCGGCTGCTGCAGAACGCCCTGTGGGACGTGGCGGACGGCAACCCGGTCGAGGAGGCCCAGTTGGAGATCGCCCGCCGGCTGCTTCCCCGGTCCTGACCGGGGAAACCATGATCAAGGATTTACCGCCCTCTCATTGTTCCCGGTGAACGGCGTGGCTAGTTTTCGTCCGCCCCCCCGCTGTCACATCGGAACGCCAGAAGGGCACTTCCTTGCACACACGGAGACGTCGGGCGGCATCCGCCGCCGCCGTCCTGTCCACCACCGCGCTCATATCCACCGCGCTGTCCACCGGCTGGCTCACGGCCACCGCCTCCGCCGCGCCGTCGGCAGGCGGCGCGGCCCATGCCAAGCACCTGTGCGCCCACCCCACCACGCCGGGCCACGTGGCGTGCCTCGCCGAGGCCCGCACCGACGTCCTCCAGCACCTGACGGTGAGCCCGCACACCACCCCGTCCGGCTACGGGCCCGCGGACCTCCAGAGCGCCTACAACCTGCCGTCCACGAGCGCCGGTTCGGGCCGGACCGTCGCGATCGTCGACGCCATGGACGACCCGAGCGCGGAGTCCGACCTCGCCGCCTACCGCGCCCAGTACGGTCTGCCCGCCTGCACCACCGCCAACGGCTGCTTCCACAAGGTGAACCAGACCGGCGGCACCACGTACCCCGCTGCGGACGCGGGTTGGGCCGGCGAGATCTCCCTCGACCTCGACATGGTCAGCGCCGTCTGCCCGCAGTGCCACATCACGCTCGTCGAGGCCTCCTCCACGAGCACGAGCGACATCGGCATCGCCGAGAACGAGGCCGTCTCCCTCGGCGCCAAGTACGTCTCCAACTCCTTCGGCGGCACCGAGGACCCGAGCGAGACCACCGCCGACGTCCAGTACTTCAACCACCCCGGCGTCGCCATCACGGTCAGCGCGGGCGACAGCGGCTACGGCGTCCAGTACCCGGCCTCCTCCCCCTACGTCACCGCGGTCGGCGGCACCTCGCTCAGCCGCGCGGGCACCACCCGCGGCTGGACCGAGTCGGTGTGGTCCACCAGCAGCACCGAGGGCACCGGATCCGGCTGCTCCGCGGACGAGGCCAAGCCCACCTGGCAGACCGACACCGGCTGCTCGCACCGCACTGTCGCGGACGTCTCCGCGGTCGCCGACCCGGCCACCGGAGTCGCCGTCTACGACACCTACGGCGGCTCCGCCGGCTGGAACGTCTACGGCGGCACCAGCGCCTCCTCGCCGATCATCGCGGCCACCTACGCCCTCGCCGGCACCCCGGCCGCGAACAGCTACCCGTCCACGTACGTCTACGGCCACACGTCGGCCCTGAACGACGTCACCACCGGCAGCGACGGCACCTGCTCCACGAGCTACCTGTGCACCGCGGCCACCGGCTACGACGGCCCGACCGGTCTCGGCACCCCGAACGGCACCGCCGCCTTCGCCTCCGGCGCGACCGGCGTCAACTCCCTCCAGCCCGGCCAGAAGCTCACCTCCGGCCACCGGCTGAGCAGCGCGAACATCACGCTGACCATGGGCAGCGACGGCAACCTGGTCGCGTACCTCAAGACGAACGGCACCAGCGGCAGCGGCCCGGCGATCTGGTCGACCCACACCAGCGGCCACTCCGGCGCCTACGCGGTGATGCAGACCGACGGCAACCTGGTCGTCTACTCCAGCACCGGCACCGCCCTGTGGTCCACCCACACCAACGGCCACTCCGGCGCCTACTTCCTGGTCCAGGACGACGGCAACCTGGTGGTCTACGGCGCCGGCGGCGGCCCGAGCACGGGCGGCTCGCTGTGGGCCGACGGCACGAACGTGCACTCGGCGACGATCGGCTCCGGCCAGCAGCTCAAGGCCGGCTGGTGGGCCCAGGCCAAGTACACCCGCCTGGCGATGCAGCCGGACGGCAACCTCGTGCTGTACCGCAAGCGCGACGGCAAGGCGATCTGGTCCACCGGCACCTCCGGCCACTCCGGCGCCTACGCGTCCATGCAGGCCGACGGCAACCTGGTCGTCTACTCCAGCACCGGCGCCGCCCTGTGGTCCACCCACACCTACGGCCACTCCGGCGCGTACGCGGTGATGCAGAGCGACGGCAACGTCGTCGTCTACACCGCGACGGGCGGCACGGGCAAGGGCGGCGCGCTGTGGGCGAGCAACACCAGGTCGTACGTGCCCTGAGCCGAGTCCGCCCCTCCGTGGGGCCGGCCGGGGTACACGACGCGACCTGTCGCTTCCCACCCGTTCGGGAAAGGCGGGGCGGCCGCGAGGACCACGGGCCGCCCCGCCCTCGCGACGGTCTTCGCCGCCGTCTCCCCCGGCCTCCTCACCCCGGCCATGCCCCGGACCCTCGCCGCACTGGGCACCACCCTCTTCGCCACACCGGCCGCGGCGGCCCCGGACGTCCCGGGCACCGCGCCGCGCTCGCTCCCGAGGACAGATTCGGCCGGGCGCAGGACGATGGAAACCGGACATGCGGAGGCAGAGATGGGCAGAGTCCTCGGTGACGTGCTCGGCTTCGCGGCCGCCGTCGCGGTCAGCCCGCTGCCGATCATCGCGATCATCCTGATACTCGCGACGCCTCGGGGGCGTCTCAACGGGGTCCTCTTCACCGTCGGCTGGATCCTGGGGCTCTCGGCCCTGGGCGCGGTCATGCTCGGGATCGCTTCCCCCGCAGGCGCCTCGGCCCACCATCAGCCGGCCACCTGGGTCGGAGCCCTCAAGCTCGCTCTGGGCCTGTTCCTCGCCCTCTTCGGCGCCCGGCAGTGGCACCGGCGCCCGAAGGACCCCTCCCAAGCCAGACTGCCGAAGTGGATGGGGGCGATCGACCGCCTCACGCCGGTCAAGATCCTCGGACTCGGGCTGGCCCTGGCCGCGCTCAACGCCAAGAACGCCCCGCTGACCATCGCCGCGGGCGCCTCCATCGGCTCGGCCGGGCTGCCGGTCGGGCAGCAGATCGCGGCGCTGGCGATCTTCGCCCTGATCGCCACCCTCGGCCTGCTGGCTCCGCTGGGAGTCTTCCTGCTCGGCGGAGAGCGGGCCAGGACCACGCTCGGCAACTGGAAGGACTGGGCTGCTCAGCACAATGCCGCCGTCATGGCCGTCCTGTTCTTCGTCCTGGGACTGAAGCTGCTCGGCGACGGCATCTCCGTCCTCGCGTCCTGACAGCCGGCAGTTGCCGGGCAGTGCGGCCTGCTGCCCGCGGAACAGGCCCGCCAGTCCTCGCCCTGGGCGGCCCACGCCCCGGGGACGGAGGCGGGCAGGCGCCCCAAGGCGCTGGTCCGGACGCCGGAGCACACCGGCCTCATCCTCGACCACGTCGCGGAGGACCGCCTGTACGCGTTGTGGCACCTGGTCGACTTCTGCGGACTGCGACGGGGTGAGACGTGCGGTGTACGAGGACGATCCCAAGACCGACGCGGGCGCCCGGACCATCGCGCTCGACTCGGACACGGTCCAGGCCGGGTCTTCACCAAGGAGAACGGCGAGATGCTCCATCTCGCCGACGTCACCGGGCGCTTCATGGAGCTGTACGAGGAGATCGGTCTCCCGCCGATGAGATGCTCGGCCACTCCTCGATCGCCATCACGGCCGACACGTACACGAGCCTGCTGCCCGAAGCGGACCTGGTGATCGCCGAGGCCGCGGCGCGGCTCGTACCGCGCCCGCCGAGTGAGAGGCGGCCGGCGGCGGCCGCTCACGCAAACGGCCCCGGACGCGGAGTCCGAGGCCGAAGAAAGCGTCCCGCCTGGGAGAAATCCCAGGTCAGAGCAGGTTTTCCAGAGCCCCCTGTCGGATTCGAACCGACGACCTTCGCTTTACAAGGATGATCACAGGCTTACCCGTCTTTCCTCACCTGTCTTCATCCATCGCCGTTTTCGCAGGTCAACAGCCTGATGAGGCGAGACCGAGGCACGGTCTTTCGAGATCCTTCCCGGGCCTTCTCTGTCCTTCTGTTCCCATCACGTTCCCAGCGGAACGCCTGGGAACGCGTGGTCCGGAGTCGGCTGAGGGGTCTGCGGAGGTCGACGGCCTGTCGCGAATCAGTGAGCACCGCAGAGCTTTTAGGAGGATCGGCGCCCTCGCCCTCTTGACCCGGAGCTGAGCCGTTGTCGCAGGCCGTCCACGTGGTTACACACGCCTCGTATGACGGCTCGGGTCTTGACGCGTGATGCATCTCGCGCGCCCGTGAGGTGAGCGACTGCGGCCTGCTGGTGGCAGAGCGCAGTCGCAACGCCTGGCGGCGACGTTAGTAGGTTACGGCGATGCAGCCGTCGCCACCGTTCTCGCCGTCCCACCCGGCTGGAGCTTGGTAGTCTCCGTATCCTCCATTACCGCCCCGCCCGGGGGCTACACAGGCGGGTACGGTCCAGATGCCTGTGCCGCCCTTGCCCCGTTCGGCATGCCCCTTGGTCACCCCGTCCTGGCCGTTGGTGCCGTTTGCGCCATTCGTTCCGGCAGGTGATACGCCGTTGCAGATATTTTGGTTTGCCTGTCCGCCGGTGCCGCCTGTGCCGCCGGCTCCGCTTTCGAAGTCAATGCCCCGGGTGCCGCGGAGACCGCGGTCACCGCCGGCGGCACGGATGAGGGGTGTGCCGGGATTCGTGGTGGATGTGACGGTGGCGGGGCTGCCAGCATCGCCGTTCTGGCTCGGCAGGAAGCCGTTGTCGCTCTTCCCACCTGCGCCGCCGGACGGTACCGAGAGCGTGTACGTCTCACCGGGAGTGGTGGCGAGTGTGCATTCGACCAAGGAGCCGCCCCCGCCGCCGCCTCCGCCACCGCCACCCTTGTTCGTAAACGCCGTGACAGCAGCGCCTCCGCCGCCTCCTCCGCCGCCACTACCGACGAGCTGGAAGGTCACAGACGTCACGTTCGTCGGCACGGTGAACGTGTACGTCCCAGGGGTCTTGTACGGCGTTTGCTCGGCTGACGCCGAGGTGGCCGTAGCGAACATGGCGGCCGTCACCAAAGCTGCTGCCAGGGAGGCTTGGCCCGCACGACGCGTCACTGATGAGCTGTGCATGAAAGTCATGCTTAGACAGCTATCGGTTTCCCATGAACCGGCGGAACCCCAGTGGGTTCAAACCCCTCGGATGAGCGATCGCTTCTCAGCCGTGCACTGCACTAGGTCTACTGCGTGTTTGATGCCCCTTCGGAATCTCTCGGCGCGGATCTCCTGCCGTCTCCTCCAACTGCTGCACAGCGGCGACCTCGGCGGCCAGTCGTTGTTGCGCGTGCTGGAGCCCTGATTTGTGCCTGGCCAGTGCGCGCCGCGTGTTCGCGAGGGTCGCTGCCTGGCGTTTTGCCAGTTTCGTGAGCCGCTCGATCTGCCGCTTGCGGTGGGCTATTTCTTCGGCCCGGATGACGGTTGCAGGTCGGTGCGGCCCCGTCTTTCGGCCCGTGCCGGGGTTTGTCAGCTGCTCCCGGGCGAAGGTGAGGAACTCGTCGCGGGGTACGTACTTCGCGCGTCCGGCGCCGAGTCCTACCAGGAGCGCGGTCTTCGGGAAGTTGGCGTGGCGCTTGGCCCAGTTGGTCACGGCGGAGCGGTGGACGCCGACGAGGGCTGCTGCTGCGGCGACGTTGACCAGTTCGTCTTCGCGGCCCTTGTATTCGGGTCGGAGCCATTTGAGGGGCAGGGGCTCGCTCATATCGTCTCCCGGAACGCCGTCAGGAGCTGGGCCATGTCGCACCCGTTGCGGATGCCGTCGAACATGAGCTTGGCCAGCGTGTAGCCGGGGTAGATGTCGAGGGCTTCAGCGAAGGCGTGGCTGGCTGTGGCAGTGTCCTCCTGGCGCCAGGCGACCCAGCCGAAGAGGGTGAGGAGCGGTGGCGCTTTGCTGGTGTGGGGCGGTACGCAGCGCCGGGCGAGGTGGCCCCACAGTTGGCGCTCGTAGGGCAGATCGCTCTCCTCGCCGGTGGACAGGGCGGCGTCCCTTGTGTGGGGGTCTTGCAGGCCGAGGATGATGCGGGCGGCGGTCTCGTCCGCGAGCCGGGGGTGGCCGTTGCGGAAGTCGGCCAGGGCTGCGTTGATGATGTGGAGGGTGCTGCGACGGGCGAGGAGCCGTCCCCCGTCCGTGAGGATCTGGTCGCGGTCGCGGTGGGCGGCTGTGTCGAGGGCTTCGCGGTAGCGGGCGGCGTTGGTGTCGGAGGCGGGGCAGTACTCGCTGGCGACGTCGACGGCGTGCTGGAGGTGCGCCATGCGGTGGGCATGGCCCTCGCGGGCTGAGGTGAGGAATTCTCGGGGGTCTTCGCTGTCGATCGTGGCGAGGTGGATGCCGGTTGCCAGTTCGTAGTCGGGGTCGGTGGTGATGGCGTCGCGCAGGGCGAGCCGGGCCGCGATGAGGTCGTCTTGCCGCCAGGCGATGAAGGCGAACAGGGTCAGGATGGGGACGGCTTCCTGTGTGAACGGTTCGGCGCAGTGCCGGGCGAGGTAGGCCCACAGGCGTCGGGCGTGGGGAAGGTCGTCGTCCTGGGCGTGGGTCATGCCGGCTTCCACGGCTGCGTCGTCTTGCAGGCCGACGATGAGCTGTGCGGTCAGAGCGCGGCTGAGCGCGGTTGCTACTCCGCCACGGAACCGTCGCATGACCGTGTCGATCTGGCTGATCGTCGTGGCGAGTGTCGCGTCACGTCCGGCGTTGGTGGTGCACCGCGCGTTGAAGCGGCGAGCAGCGGTGTGGAGGACTTCGAGGAATTCGGGGTCGGCTGCGGCTCGGAATTCCTTGACGATGTCGCGGGTGCGGGGGCCGGGGGTGCGGCCGAGTCGGGTCATCTGTGCGGCGAGGCTGGTGGGGTCGTCGGGAGAGGGCACCGGTTCGCCCTCACAGCATCCGGCGGTTGTGCACTCGTAGGCCCACCACCGGTTGGCGACGAGCCCGATCGTCTGGAGGACGTATGCGCGGTGTTCCATGAACTCGTTCGTGAGCCAGGTGCCGAGGGGGGCGAGGAGCGCGGCGGTGTCCTCGGGGCTCTGGCCGGGGCGCGGTTCGCGGCAGAGATAGATGATGACGCCCTGGCCGAGGTCGTGCCCCTCGTCGTGGGCGTAGGCCAGGAACTGGCGGGCGGCGTTCTCGGCGGTGGCCTGCCACTCGGTGGTGTCTTCGGGAAGGGGGCAGGTCATGGTCGGCCCGTCGTGGAAGTTGGGGCCGGGTGCGTGGAGGGCGATGCTGTCGTCCGGGTAGTGGCCGAGGAGGTACGGCAGGATCTGGGCGAGGTCGGGCAGGCTGGTGACCTGGACGGTGTTGTCGGGTGCGCTCACTTCTGGGTCTCTTCCTTCTGATCCGTGCTGTCGTTGTTGGCGGCCGGCGGCTGTGCGCCGGTGGGCTTCGCCTGGGCGGCGGCCACGTGGCGTGGCTTCTTTGTGAGGGCTGGGAGCAGCCGCCTGTCGAGGAGTTCGCCGAGGTCGGTGACCAGGGCCTTGCTGGTGCGGGTGGCGAGGACGGCATGCCAGGTGCGGCCGGGCTGTAGCCGGGCGTCGTTGGCTGCTTGTGCTTCGGCCTGTTCGATGTCGGTGCCGTCCGGGATCGGCGCGAGGTGGGGGCCTGCGGTGATCCAGGTCTGGATGGCGAGGCCGCCGGGTTGTATGCGAAGGCCGACGCGGTGTCCGTCGGGGTGTGCGTAGGTGGCGGTGCGCTCGGGTGTGTCGGTGTCCTCCTTGCACCAGGGGGGTTGGAGGGTGGGTGCGATCTGGTCGAGCGGCGGCAGATCGATCTCGTCGCGGTGCCGCGCGAAGGCGGGGCGCCGACGGCGGGCGGCGGGAGTCGTTGCCGGTCGGGCGAAGGCGTCGGGTTCTGTCACGCGGCCTCTTTGCTGGGCATGAGCTGGTCGAGGAGTGCGAAGGCGCGGCGGTGGGCGACGATCGTGCGGGCGGTGTCCACGTAGCGGTCGCGTTCCTCGAAGGCTTCTTTGGCCTCGGCACGGGTGGCGGCGTAGTCGTCGCCGGGGGCGAGGGAGTCTGCGCAGCCGATGAGGCAGCGGGGGCCGAGGTCCCAGATGATCGCGTTGACGGCGGCGCACCCGGCGGACAGCGAGTCGACGTCGTTGCCGTACCAGTGGAAGTCGTGGGTACTCAGACCCAGATCGCGCAGTCGCTGGGCGACGGAGCGGAACATGCCCCCGGATCCGATGGCAGGCTCGCGGAAGGCCCTGCCGGGCTGGGCGAAGTCCTTGTCGACGAGCATGTTGGCCATCAGGTCCGTGACGCACGCTGGCGTGTGGTACTCGCCGCGCCACTTCTTGTCGCTCTTGTGGCGCAGGCCGGTCAACAGAGGGCTGAGGACGTCTGCCTCGGAGCGGTGCCCGGGGTCGTCGTGGCCGGTGAGGTCCATCAGGCCGGTGTTGACGGCGGCGCGGGTGACGGCGTGGACGGCGCGGAGCTGCTGGGTGTCGGGGTCGGGGTTCCAGGCCCAGTCGTGCAGGCGTATCGCGCGGTTGATCAGGTCGGGGCGCTTGATCCAGTGGCCGAGGTAGATCTCCTTGAACAGCCGCGGGAGTTCGTCAGGCTGGAGGTTGAGAATCCAGTCAGCCAGACCGGGCACGTTGCGGACCAGGCTGAGCGCGCCGACGGTGCCCAGGGGGACGTCGATACTGCTGCCGCCGAAGCTCTGGTACCAGGCGTCGAGGACGTTCTCCGCGATCTTGCGGGCGTGGTCCTGCGGATCGCGTGGCGCGTGGTAGCGGCGGGCGGTGATTTTGGAGCGGGTGTGTGCGTTGGCCTTGGACTTGGGCGGGGGCTTCTTCGCCCACGAGGGTGCGGGCCGTGCGGCGGGCGTGGGGGCGGCTCGGGGCAAGAAGTCGTCGGACATGGGTGCTGATTCCTTTCTGTGGGCGCGCATGGGGCCGCCCCGGTGCGCGGGTGGAGCGGCCGGGGCGGCAGGTGTGGTGCTGTGGGTGAGGCGGCTCAGCCCCCTGGCGGGGCGTCGATGTGGGAGGCGATTGCGCGTAGCTCCACGGAGCGGGCGGCGTCGGGATGCCCTGCCTGGCGCAGGCCGCTGATCAGGAACATCAGGGCGAACTCGTCCACGCTCATGTCGGGGTTCAGTGCCTCGAAGCTCGCGTCGAGGAGTTCGTCAGGGCGGTGGGCGTACGTGATGCGCAGGACGGCCTCGATGTCCTTGAGCGTGGCGGTGGTCTGCTCGGGGGTGAGGGTGAGGAGCTGGGCCCAGGTGCTGAGGGTGTCGTCGTCTACCGGGATCTTCACGTGCGGTTGGCCTTTCGGGATCGGCCGTCCTGGGGCCCGCCCGCGGGCGGGCCCCAGGCGTGCTGGTGGTCAGGAGGTGAAGGGGTTGTTCCGGTAGTCGGGGTGGACGGCGGCCCACAGCCTGTGGGGCATGGGTTCGGTGATGACGCCCCATCCGGCGAAGCGCATGACGGCGAGGTAGCCGAGCTGGCCGCCGGCGAAGCCGCGGCGGTCGTCGCACTCCGGGTCGGGCGCGACGAAGACCCAGCCGGGCAGCTCGCTGCTTCCGGGCAGTACCTGGAAGCCGGGGCGCAGTTCGTGTGTGCCGTCAGTGACGATCGGCGGCAGGCCGGCGGCCTGGAGGATGCGGATGGCCTGTTGCACGTGCGCGTGGTCGTGGTGTTCGGGCAGAGTGCCGACGCCCTCGCGGATGGCGAGGCGCGGGGCCTTGGTGCCCTGGCTGGCGTGGTGGATGTCCATGAGGAGCAGGGCGTCCTCGATGCGGCCCGCGAAGCGCATGGCGAGGTTGGCGACGACGGCGACGGCGTGGCGATCGCTGCCTGTGAGGTTCAGGTATTGCTCGGGGGTCAGGTGGGCGAAGTTGTTGGCGCGTATGACGGCGTGGGAGCGGGAGGCAGCGCGCAGAGCAAGGGCGACGTGCTCGGGGTCGACGCCGATGTGATCGGCGAGGATCTGGATTCCTCGGGGGTAGGGCATTTTGTGTTCTCCAAGAAGGGCGCTTGCGCGTATGGGTGCGCCCCCGGCCGGTGGGCCGGGGGCGCGGGTGTGGTTCAGGGGGTGGTGGTCAGCGGCGTCGGCCGCCGCATCCGGCGTGGCCGCAGCCGCCGCAGAAGCCGCCTCGGTTGCATTCGCACGGGCAGCCGCTCATTTCCCATTCCCCTTTCCGTTCGGGCATTCCCCGAATTCCCTACTTATATCTTAATGGCAAATACCCTAAAAGCAAGGTGCATCCTTTTGAATTCGCATTCATTTTCCGCAATTCGAATTCCTTAATTCGCTGCTGCGGGGATGAGGTCGGGCCAGCGCACGGCTTCCAGGGCGCGCCGGTGGGTGTCCGGTACCGGGACGGTGGGGTATCCGAGCCAGTCCAGGCCCATCGCGGCGAGGATGGTGGCGTCGGCCTGGTCGTAGCGGCCCGGCCCTTCGCACTCGATGCCGTACCGCTCGACGGCCACCGAGCGCACCATTCCCTTCGCGACCCGGGACCGGTCCTTGCGCGGCCAGTCCTGCGCGGGGTTCGCCCGGCCGGTCGCGTAGATCGTGCGGCCGTGCGGTGTCACGACGGCGTATGGGATGCGGTTGCGCCACAGGTACTGGGTGACCAGCCACCACAGGCCGGCCAGCTCGTGGTGCCCGGCCTGCCCGCCCTGGGCGTAGGCGGCGCCCTCGACCACCACCAGGTCCGCGCCGTCCTTCACGTTGAGCGCGATGGCCGCCAGCAGCCAGTCCAGGCGCTCGTGGCTGCGGCGGCGTCCGGGCCGGTAGGCGTACGCCCAGTTCGTACCGGCGACGCCGGTCGAGGTCAGCGACAGATCGAGGCCGACAACCCGCGGCTGCCACTCCCCCTTCCCCTGGACGCTCGGCAGGGTGACGGGGGCCTCGGGGGCGGCGTCCCGTTCGAGTCGGGTGGTCACCACGGCGTCTCCGTCGCGGCGGCGAGGTGCTGGGTGATGAGCCGGTCGGCCACGCGCGTCGCGGACGTCTTCGTCGGCGCGGTCCACTGGCCGAAGTAGCTCTCCGCCGGGCCCCACAGGTACCAGCCGGTGTCGGGGTAGCCGTCCCGGGTGTCGCGTTTGCGGTGGGCCAGTTCCCACCAGCCGTTGCGCCAGCGCCACAGGCGGCGCGGATCGGTGTCGGCCAGCCATCCCGCGCGCTCGACGAGGTTCTGGAAGCGGGCCAGGTCGACGCGCATCAGGGCGTTGTCGTGCACGGCGTCCTGCGCGGGCTGGGGCAGGGACCGGGCCCGCCCGTCGCGCATCTCCTCGGATCGGGCCCGGTGCTGCTCGGCGCGTCGGCGCGCCGACCGCCAGGACAGGCGGTAGCGGTTGGCCTCGGTCGCGGCGGCGTCCAGCTGGCTGCGTGCCCGGTCGCGCTGGAGGGCGACGCGGCGCAGGACGCCTGCGGCGCCGGGGGCGGCGTGTTCTTCGAGCCACTGGGCGGTGGCTTCTATCTCGGTTCCAACGGTGTGGTTCATTGCGGTCCTCCTGGCGGCCGCCGCCCCGGCGCGTACCGGGGCGGCGGCCTGGTCTGCGCGGTTACGGGCGGGGTGTCTTGGAGGTCTTCTGGATGCAGTTGCCCTCGGCCGGGAGGACCGCACGGCCTGCGACGAGGTCCTGGAAGCGCACGCCCGGCCGGAACTTCACCACCCGGTAGGCGTTGACCTGCATCTTGGCCCCGGTCATCGGGTTGCGTGCGTCGCGGGCCCGGCGGTACCGGGGCACGAGGGAGCCGAAGCCGGTAACCGCGACGGGGTCGCCGGCGACGACGGCGCGCACGATGACGTCGAGAACGGTCTCGACAGCTTCGGCCGGGGTGAGGCGGCGGCCGCTCTTGTCGGCGACGGCCTTGATGAGCTGGGCCTTGTTCACTGGCTTCCCTTTCGAATCGTGCTCAGGAGCAGGCAGTTGGGGCTTGCGGCCGGGCCGGGGAGTCCTGGCGCGCCACGCGGCGGGGAGGGCGTCGAGGCCGAGGCCCGGATCCGTGTCGGCGTCGTCGGCTGCGGGTGCAACCTGTCTCCCACTCGGAAACTCGTAGACATTACTCAAAGCATGTCACCTATCTTGAGGGTGAGTTCAGTCGGAGACGGGCAGGAGGGGCACGGCGACGTTGAGTACGACCGACAGCGGCAGAGCGGCGCCGGAGGGGTCGGCGGAGATGGCCGTCGGCTCGTGTCCCGGCTTGGGACGGGAGAGGAGGCGCCACACCTTCCCCCACCGGTCCGCGTACTCGCCCCCCACCTCGTAGATCACGCTGCCGTGCAGAAACCGCTGGCGGCGCAGGGACGCAGCCCAGCCGGACAGCGGGTACCCGTCCGATGCTTGGCTCTCGCGCATGTGCACGCCGATGAAGTCCGGGCCGGAGGTGACGAGGAATGCCGCTGCCCCGGTGGCGGGCCAGATCTCGACGTCCTCGCCCGCGGCCTCCCACAGCGCCAGATCCTTGGAGACGACCTGCACGGTGCGCGGCTTGGCCGGCCGCGGGCGTGCCGCCTCGCGCACGATGGCCCGCCAGGGCAGCTCGGGTGTGTAGGTGGCGACGGGCACCGTGAACTGTGCCGGGCCCTCGGCGAAGTGCAGCAGCGGACGGCCGGTCTCGATGATGAGTTCCACGCGGACGTGGTCGGAGGTGTCCAGCCAGGCGCGCAGGGCGATGACCTCCTCGTAGTCGAGGGGCGCCGTCCAGTGCGCGGTGTTCTCAACCGGTGTGCGGGCGACGGCGAGCGTGTTCGCGCTCACGGCTACGGCGTGGAGCCGGCCGCTCGTGCAGTCCAGTACGGCCATGTCCACGTCGTCGTCGGCACGGGCCCTGAGGTGGTGCGGGGTGACCTTGTCGAGGATGGCGGACAGGGCATCCGCCTTGATGCTGAACATCTCTTCTCCTTCACGGGTGTTGATGAGGTGATTGCTGAGGGGAGGCTTTCTCGCGTTCACGCCGGGCGGCCTGGTCGAGCCGCACGGCTTCCTTGCACAGGGAGCAGACGGGTTCGCCGCGCCGTCTGTGGGCGCGGGCGCCCGCGGGCGTGCCGTGTGTGATGGGCCGGGCGCCTTCGGTGAGTTCGCCGGGATGAGCGGTCTCGCAGGTGGCGCGGATCTCGCCGTTTAGCCACAGGCGTCCGCCGCAGATGCCGTCGAAGAGGGAGGCGCGGGGTTTGACGAGGCTGATGCACGCGGACCTGAACGGGCACACCCGGCAGACCTTGAGCAGGTCCTGGATGCCCGGCGCCCTGAGTGATTCCTCGGAGGCGTCGTTGGGGGTGAACCGCGTGTCCCCGGCGCATGGTGCCTCACCGGCCCACCCGGTACCGCTCATCAGGTACTTCACCCAGGCCCTAGGTGATCGGCGGCAGCGGCAGCGGCAGCAGGCGCACGAGGGTGGTGACGGAGCTGCCGTAAGGGTGGGCGTAACCGCCGGGGACCGGCCGGAGGTGGCGTTCGGCCAAGACCGGTATCGCGAAGATCTGGGCCACCCAGCGGGTCAGGGCGTAGTCGCCCTCACGTGTCCATCTGGGCCGGGTGCACCTGCCGATCACGCCGGCAGCGCCTTCGATCACCTCGATGACACGGCCTCCGGCATGGCGGCGGTCCACGACGACGGCGCCGGCCTCCGGGTGGGTGGCACGCACAAGCTGGGCGATGCGTGCCACGCGGTCGGACGGAGGCAGCTCGATGAGCCAGCCGTTGCCCTCGCTGGCGGCGTTGCGGCGGACGGTGGCCCAGGCCGGGGAGTCGTAGGGCTCCAGGGAGGTTTGGACGTCGGCCTCGATCTCCACGGCGAGTTCGGCGAGCGCGTGTTCCTCGTCTCCGGACTCCCACAGCCAGGGCAGGCCGCCGAGCGGGCTGCCCTGCTCGCCGAGCACGCCGCGCAGGCCCACGTCCCGCGTCTCGCCCTGGTAGGCGAACTCGATGTATGCGGCTTGGGGGCAGACGCGTCGGACCTTCGCTGTGATGTGGTCGAGCACGGCCAGGCAGTGCGCCTTGCGAATGCGGCGCAGTTCGGCGAACAGGTCCTCGCGACGCCGTGCGAGGTCGTCCAGCTGATTGGGTATACCAGGGGTCATTGCGGTGGCTCTCCTTCTTCGCGTGGGAGGGGTCAGGCCAGGACGGGCATGAGACGTTCGCCGATGTGGCGGGCGACGCTCACCGTCACGGCGTTGCCGGCCTGCATGGTCTGGGCGGCCTTGGAACCGACGACCTCGAAGGTGCCGGGGAATCGCTGTGCCGCGAGCTGCTCCTGCGGCTGGAGCATGCGGAAGTAGCAGTCCTCGATGGCGGGCGCGGTGCGCACCAGGGCCGCCGAGTCGTGGGTGGACAGGGTGTGCAGCGGCTCGGCGACGGTCTTCACCCGGCTGCCCTTGCGGTACGGAATGACCAGCGTGTTGCGGGCCCGGTCGCGGCCGACGCCGTCGGGCACCACCAGTCCGTGATGGCGGGCCCCGGCCAGCGTGCTCAGCGGGTTGTCCACCGGCGCGGCGTCGCAGTTGTTGCGGAACTCCACGATGAACGGGTCCGCGTCGACCGTGACCAGCGCCTCGCTCTCCCGGGTCATGCGGGTACGCATTGGAGCGCCGACATGGGTCGGGGTGTCGTTCCACGAGCCGCCGACCGGGACCAGGAGGCCTTCCCCGAGCTTGGCCGTGCGCGTGGGCAGGGGCCGCTCGAACGGCACGAACGCGCGGTCGGTGCCGTCCTTGCCGTGGGTGACCGTGATCAGGCTCGGATCGAAGGGGTACTTCACCAGTCCGGCTTCGATCCGCCGCATGGTGTTCGGCACCAGTGGCCGGGCGCGGTCGCCGATGCGCTGCCCGATGTTGTCCCAGAGGATGATGTCGGAGGCGGGGCGGACGTAGGGCTCGACCAGGGCGCGGCCGCACCGGGTGCTGGGGCACCGGTAGTCGTACTGCTGGCCGTACTTGCCCACGCGGATCTTCGGGTTGCGCCAGCTCTGCCGGGCCCTGACGTCCTTGCCGCACTCGAAGCAGTACGCCAGCGGGCGCGGGGCGAGGTCCGGGCGGCGTATCCCCTTCAGCGTGCAGACGACATAAATCCTGTCGCGCCACTGCGGCGCGTACGGGTTGGTCTCGGAGCCGACGTGCGCCGACGACATCGAGGCGATCTGGACTTCGTAGCCCAGCTTCTTCACGCAGCGCATGAACTCGGGGAACAGGATCCAGTCGGTCACGAACTCGACCACGTTCTCGATGACCACGCAGGGGAACCGCTTGGCCTCCATGGCGCGCAGCACGCACCAGGCGGTCACCCGGGTCATCTCAAAAGCTTCCGGCGGTAGTTCGCGCCACTGTTCCTCCTCCTCGAAGAGGGCCTCCTGCGCAGGGTCGGGGCGTTTCCTCCCGCCGGCCGGGCTGAGTTCCCAGCAGATGACGCTGGCCCACAGCACCAGGGCCTTGGGCAGCCAGCGCATGGGGTAGTTCTGGATGTCGGCGCATCGCGCCGTGGCCTTGGGGAAGTTGAGCTCGAAGGTGTCGATGGCGGTCTGCCAGTGGTTGATGCCGAGGACCGGGTCGAACCCGGCTTCTTGCAGGCCGAGGGTGTCTCCGCCTGCTCCGCAGAGCAGATGGATGGATCTGGTCAAGGTCGGAGATCTCCAGGAGGCGGGGCCGCCCGGCCCGGTGGCCGGAGCCGGGCGGCCCGTGGTCAGGACTTCTTCGGGGCGCGCGGTGCGCGGTGGTGGCTGCTGTCCTCGATGCCGAGGGCGATGAACGCCCCCAGGCCGAGCAGGAGAAGGAGCAGCAGCCAGATCACCGGCCGCGCTCCTTACCGGGCATCGCGCCAGCCGTTGGCGTACGAGCCGACCTCTTCAGCGAGAGGTTCGAGCGACATGTCGCCGGACGGCTCGCCCTCACCGGTCGTGGTGTCGTAGATGACCTTGGCCGTGCCGTGCGTGTTGTCGATGTGCTGGGCCTTCCAGCCGCCGATCTCGCTGCGGTCGTCGTGCCAGGGCAGCGAGTAGCGGCCTGCGATGGCGATGTACTGCTCGCCGTCGTCGGTGAGCGGGACGGTGATGTTCAGCTCGTTGCCGGGCCAGTCCACGCCGACGTCCGTGCAGTGCTCTTCGAGAGCTTCGATGACGTCGGCGTACAGGGCGCGGGCCTTCGCCTCGTCAGCCCGGCGCAGCAGCTGGACTGCGCTGAGGTAGCGAAGGGGGGCGCCCTGCGTGCTGTGGCCGGTGCCGGGTGTGTGGCTGCCGCAGACGACGGACAGGGGGCGGCCCGTGCGCGGGAGGTCGAGTTCGATCTCCTCGCTGTTGCCGCACAGCAGGCAGCTGAGGGTGAAGGTGCGGACCATGCGGTGCGGGCGCACGAGGGTGGCCGTAGTGAGGTGCAGGGGCTCGGCCCGTCCTGGCACGGGCAGCGCGAGGACGCTCAGTTCGTGGGAGATGAACGTCTGCTTGATGATGCCCTTGACGGCAATCGGTGTGTGCGGGGCGTCGGGGAAGGTGAACACGTCGCCGGAGGCGAGTTCGTGAGCTGGGACAGTTTCGTTGAAGGCGACGGTGACGACGATGCTCTTGTCGCTGGCTTTCATGACGTGGGCCGTTTTCCTTCGCGTGCCGGGGGTGGGTGAGTGCTCGTCAGGGGCCGTTCGGGGCCCATCTGGGGTGGCCCTCTCGCGGGAGGCGCCCAGGTGGCGCGGCCGGTCAGTCATGGATGCGGTTGACGCGGACGGCGGCCAGGTAGCCGTCCTTCTCGAAGGCAGCGAGCGGGTAGCCGTCGCCTTCGGGCCGCTCCCAGATGCGCTGGTAGCCCTCGGCGGCGGTCAGGTACTGGCACGACTCGAAGTAGCGGGCGACGGCCACGCCCGGTGCCTCGGCGCTTCCGCCCCGGTTGGCATTCAGGCCGTACGGGGTGCAGTACGTCGCTGACGTGGCCAGCCGGACGGCGGGCTTGGGGGCGTCCAGGGCGTCGATACGCGCGAACAGCGGAACGAGACCGGCCCGGTGGTGGCTCTGCGGGCCGCCCGGCGCGGAGTCGTACAGGGCCGTGTGCCGCTCGGGGTTGTCGATGTCCCGGCGCAGCACGCGCCAGCCGTTCACCTGCCCCGAGTCGCGGGGCAGTCCGTGCTCGGTGGTGATGATCAGTTCGGTGCCATCACCGAGGTCGGCGCGGATGAGGGGCTTGTCGGCGGTGTCGACGTCGGTGGTCCAGCCGAGGTAGCGCAGTGGCGTGATGACGTGCCAGTAGCTGCGCAGGAGCTGGGTGCGGAGCGGGTCGTGCTGATGGATGTGGTCGGGCAGTGCCGCGGGGATGTTCATGTGGGTCTCCAAGGGGTGTTACGCGCAGGACACCCGAGCCGGGCGTCCTTTTTCAAACATTGACACCTATCTCTAGGTGTGCGTCAGTCCGTATCGGGCACTCCGCGCCAGGCGTGGGCCTGCACCAGCCACATACGGCCGTCGCGCGTGACGACGTAGCCGACGGGGCGGTCCCGGCGCCGCAGGACGAAGGCAGCCCCCTGCTGGCCGGAGCTGATCGAGTGCGTCAGCTGGTACACGCCGACTCCGGCGCATGCGGCGGAGCAGAACGCCTGCCTGTCGACGACGGGTTCGGCGTGCGGGCCGTGGATGACCTCGGCCACGACGATGTAGGGCACGCCCGCCGGGTCGCGCTCTTCGGTTTCTGTCACGGAATCTCCAAGAAGGCCAGGTTCGAAGGGGTTTCGAACTTACTATCAATATCCTATTCGCATACACCGGGGCGTCAATGGTGATCCACTCTTCAACTCGCCTGTTCAGAAGGAGTGTTGGTCCACTCCGCATGCTCAGGGGCGAGTTCTCGTACGCTGTCGCGCCCCCGGACCGGCAGCTGCCGGTCGTCGCCCGCGCCGCGCCGTGCACGGGCCGCCCTGGGCACCGTCTGGTCCGTGCGGCGTGTGCGTCCCGCACGGGCAAGCTCCCGCACGTGCTGCCGGGCCTCCTGGAGCGCCTGAGGATCCGACTCGGCCACCCGGCGCTTTTGTTCGGCGAAGAACTCCCGCAGCCACTGCTGGTGTGCCGCGTGCTCCCGCTCGGCGGCATCACGGCGCGCCTGTTCCCGGCCGGCCCGGGGATTCGTCCCGCACCCCCGGCAATTGCCCACCGGCTCCGGGTGTTTCAGGCAGCCGGACGGCAGCCGCCCACCATCTTCGGCAGCCGGTGCCAGCGGCTGCGGGCGACCGGACGGCTCTGGCCGGGCGGACTGCGGCGGCCCCTCGCTGCCGGGGCCCGGCACGGGCGGCTCCTCACAGCCCGCCACCGGCCGCCCGCTGGTCCCGGCGGCGTGCCGCTCCGGCGGTTGCGCGGCCGTGTCGGCATGCAGCACCGGGGGCTCAGGGCTGGTGACCGGCGGCTGCCTACCGGCCTCCGAGCCCGGCACCGGCTGCTGGCAGCCGGACGGCGGGCGCCCACCCGTCTCGGCGTGCGCGTCCGCAGCCGGGCTGTCCCCTGGGGGAGGGGGGTAAGGAAGGACGTAGGAAGGAACAGGAAAGAAAGGGGCTTCACCGGTAGAACCCCCTGGGTTCTGCGGGCGGAGCACTGGGGGTTCCACGGGAGGCGTCCCCGCGCGGGCCTCGTCAGGGTTCCACCCCGAATCAGGAGCGTGCTCATGGAACCCTGTGCCGGTCTCCTGTTCCGGTATCCCTGCGGTGTGCGCAGCCCTGCGTACTACCGGGCGTGCCGCTGTGCGTGCGTGGACGTCCTGGGAGGTCATGGCCGGTTTCGACGGCGCGGCCCGATTGACGCCCGTGCGCGCCATGCGGGGGTTCTTCGGGGCGGCCCTCTCCTGTTCTCTGCGGTCTTTCAGCTCGTCCGCGTCGGGGACAGGCGGAACACCGTGGGGGAAGACGCGGTAGACGGCCGCGCGGCCGCCCCTCCCCGTCTTGACCCGTTCCACCAATCCCTTGGCGACCAGCTCAGTCACGATCGTCACGGCCCGCTTGTCCGACACCCCCGCCCACGTGGCCAGCCGGGCCAGCCCCGGCCGGGCCGTCTGGCTCCCGTCCTCGACGGAATCGCAGATCTTCATCAGCACCAGCTTCTGCCCCTGCGTGACGACATCGGCGGGCAGATACGCGGCGGCCAGCATCAGGGGGAAACTCACCACGCACCGCCGTCCATCACGACGGCCGGAACGCCCTGGGGAAAGACCCGGTACTCATCCGCGACCTCGGCCCCGGCCCCGCGCGTCCTGACACGTTCCAGCAGCCCCTTGGTGGCCAGCTCGGCGACGATCCGCGCCGCACGCTTCGGCGGGACTCCGGTCCACGCGGCCACACCCGCCACAGAGGGCTCGCCGGTGTAGCCGTCGTCGTTGGACATGTCGCAGATCTGCATCAGTGCCAGCTTCTGGTACGCGTCGACCGTGTCGGCGGGCAAGTGGGCTGCCACCCACATCAGTTGAAGGCTCATCGCTACCTCATTTCTCCATGTCATCTCTGGGTTCGGGCCGTGTTGGGGCAGGGGCAGGGCGTACGGCGGTCCTGCCCCTGCCGGGTGGTGTGGGTCAGGGGGTTTTGCGGGCGGTGACGTTGATGCTCACCGCAGTGCGCCGCTCGTGGTCCAGCCGCACCGGCACCGGTATGCCGGCGGCTTTGAGCTGGGCCTTCATCGCTGCCGTGTCGGGGGCCGTCGGCACCGGCAGCCCGGCCTGTGTGAAGAGCGCGGCCATGGCGTCGGTGTCGTCGACCCTGGTCGGGTTGCCTCCGCTCCACGACAGCGCGTTGGCCCCGTAGACGCCTTCCTCGGAGCCGTCCAGCTGGGCCCGCAGCTCTTTCAGCCGGTCCCTGAGCGGCTTCATCTGCTCCGCCACCTCGACGTACTCGGCCAGCAGCTGTGCGCGTTCGGCGTCGTCACGGACGAGCAGGCTCTGCGAACGGCGCCCGGCGACGTCCGGGCCCCAGCATGCCGTCTTGAACGGGCAGTTGTCACAGATCGCGGACAGGCCAGGGCCGGGGAAGGTGCGCGGCAGGTCTTCCGGTGTCTCTGCGGCGCGGACCTGCTCCACCCACCAGCGCGCGCCGCGGGCCCGCTCGGCGGTGAAGGGCATCTCCTGGACGTGGTCCTCGCCGGAGTCGCGGTTGAGGAACCTGAACCGGATGCGGCCGACCGGCAGCGGCCCGAGCCGCGCCAGCTGACGCTGCCCATCGATGTCGGCAAACCCTTCGGTGTGCAACAGGTCGGCGTACAGCAGGACTTGGCGGATCTCCGCCTCGCTGGCCCCGTGCCGCACGACGGTGTCCCACTGAAAGGTGGACTTGGTCTTGATGTCCTCCACGGTGATCTCCTCGGCCGCCAGGAACGGGCGCAGCCGTTTGGGCAGCCGGGCGGCGGTGTGGCTGTCGAGCTGTACGGCGTCGATGTGGCCGCGGATGGTGTCGTCCTCCACGCGCCGCTCGATGATCCAGCCGTACTCCTCACGGGCGGCTTCCAGCATCCCGGCGTGCAGGTAGGTGCCCAGGATCGCCTTGCGTCTTTCACCGGTGTCGGTGGGGGTGCGGCCGTGCAGGAGGTATCCGGCGCGGCGTGCGCACACGGTGTCGCTCGCGCCGATCTTCGTTTGCAGGGAGCGGGGGCGGCGCGCGTCGGCCGCGTGAGCGGCGGGCCACAGGCTGACCGGCCGCGCGGGGGTGTTGTCGGTGATGGTGGTCATCGCGGTCTCCAGGGACGGGGGCCGCCCGGCACACGAGTCCGGGCGGCCCCCGCAAGAGGGGGGGTGGGCGGCCGTCAGCGGCTGGTCGGGGCAGTCCCCGGCTGGGGGCGGAGTACGCCGATCAGGAGGTTCAGCGCGTCAGGGATGAGCCCGGACTGCCCCTGGCCGTCGGGGATCACCTTGGTCACGGCCGGGCTGGCGCTGTCGTCGGTGCGCCGGTCTGCCGTGACCGTGTACTGGTGGCCGTCGGTGTCGACGGCCACGAGCAGGCGCTGCTCGATACGGCCGTGGACGTCCTTGTTGGGCGGAACCGAGCCGCCCGCCCTGCGCCGACGCAGCGTTTCCGCAGCCTGGGGTCCGGCGTCCTCGGAGAGGGTGAACGCCTCGCAGCGGAAGGCCATGGCCACCAGGCCGGGGAGGTCGGGCCCGCCGAAGGCGGCCACGGTTCGCGCGTACCGGCGCAGCATCACCGGCGGCCGGTCCAGCTCCCACAGTTCCGCCGGAAGCAGGATCTGCACCAGCCGCACTCCTCCCTGGCCGTCGGTGAACAGGCCCAGGAGTTCCGGGGCTTCGTCCCACTCGGTGCGCTCGTCCAGGTAGTGCTCGCACAGGGCTGTGATCTTGCTCTGGGTGTCGGTGTTGTCGGTCATGTCGTGCGTTCCCCCGTGGTCAGGACGTCGGTTCGGCTGCGGTCTTCTTGGCGGTGGCGCGCTTTCCGGTGGGGCGTGTGCGGCGCGTGACGGTCGCGTCCTCCGAGGCCGCGTTCTGTTCCGTCTCCTCCGGCCGGGGCTGGGCCCGCTTGCGTGGCGCGGTCTGCTTCTTCGGCTGGGCCGTCTCGGCGGCAGGCTGCTCGGAGCCCTGCGCGGCGTTGCAGCCCTCCAGGCCGGCCGCGACGCGCAGCCGCTGGGCGGCCTCATCGGCCTGGCCCGCGACGACTTCGGCGTCGGCCTGCGCCATCTCCTCTTCGACGTACACGCCGGAGAGGTCCTGCGGGGCGGCCATCCGCAGAGCCCCGGCCTCGGCGCACTTGCGCAGCATGTGGGCGGGCATCTGCTTCCACATCTTCGCCAGGACGTACGTGCCCTGCTTGGTGTCGAAGACCATCGGAGCGAACTCGCTCCAGCGCGCTATCAGGGGGAAGCGGCTGTTGCCGCGGAGCACGGTCACCTTGACGGCCGCCGGCGGGACTGCCGCCAGCCACACGTCGTGGGCGCCGCCGTCGGGGTCGTAGTAGACGGTGTCCTCGTACGAGATGCGCTCACCCGTCCGTTCGGCTGCCCGGTGGGCGATGGTGCGGAAGCCGTCGATGCCGGTCTGGATGGTCCAGTTGACCGGGTTGTTCTCCCGGTCCGGGCCGCGGTTCTTGCGGCCGATCATGTAGATCTGGCGGGCGAAGGGGTCCAGGCCTGAGCGCACGCAGTGGTGGAAGAACATCGCCAGCTGCGGGCGTGAGGCGTTCTGAAGGCCGGGGTTGATCAGTGCCAGGGCGGACACCTGGCGTTCGTTGAACTCGCTCTGGTCGGCACGCAGTACGACGGCGCTCGGGGTGAGGGCACGCTCGGGCTGGCCGTCGGTGCCGTCCGGCGCCGGGGCCACGGAGGCGGCTCGGCCGTCGTCGCGTTCGGCGGGTTGGGTGGTCGGTTGGGTCATGGTTCGTCGGTCTCCAAGGGAGTCGGTTCAGTCGGTCCGCAGAGCGCGGACCTCGAACGCGGATGCCCACTGCGGGTGGCGCTCGATGAGCAGCCGCACGTAGCGGGAACGGAAGTTGTTGTTCAGGCGGAAGTCATCGCCCGCCGTGGCCGCGACGTAGCGCCAGCGCAGGACCTCGAAGAGCATCCCGATGCCCACGCGCTTCGCGCCGTGGCCGAGGTAGTCGCTAGTCAGGCTCTCCAGCGCGCCCAGCACCCAGGGGTTGAGGCGGTGGAACGCCTCGAACCGCTCCTGGATCGTCGCCGCCTGCTCCTCGGGCCGCCTCACCGTGAGGATCACCAGGCCTGGGATCTCGTCCTGGACCGCCGCCATACCCCACCCCCCGAACCAATACTTCAAGATTGGAACCTATCTTGAGGGTTGAAAGGCGAATGATCAACCCCGCCCGGGGATGGCGGACATGGGGACGGAGGCGTCAGGCCGGAGACGCAGTCTCCACCCGTTCGCCGATGCGCGCGAACCCGGTCGGCGCGCGGACGGCGGCATGACCACCGCCGGATGCGCGTACCGCCTGCACGAAAAACCTCCTTCGCGAATAGGGATCATTTACCCGGATGGGCATATCCATATCTTATTCACAAATTGACTCTAAGTACAGAGTTTCCGCAGGTCAGACGGCCTTTCGCGCGTAGCGGCCGCGCGTGAGAACCATGGAGCCAGGACCGTCGTAGGTGCCGCCGCGCAGAGCGGCGGCGACCTTGTCGTCGACCTCCCACGGCAGGCTGCGGGCGCTCTCACGCAGTTCCGGTGCAGCCTCGGTGACCGTGTCCAGCAGCCACAGCCCTGACCCGGACAGCAGCCAGTCCTCCTCGGGGAACCTGCCCGAGGCGATCGTGCTCGCGAGGGTGCCCTGCGAGGGCAGGTGGAACAGTTCGATGATCTCCTGCTGGCCGACGATCGGCGGGAGCTGGTCGCGGGAGTCGGCCTCCCACCCCTCGCCCTGCTCCTGCATCAGCCGCTTCTTGCAGAAGAGATCCAGCACCTTCGGGCGGGCCGTCATGGTCCCGAAGCGGCAGGCGAATCCCAGCGGCCAGTAGCGCACCCCCGACACGACGATGGCCGTGGCCGGGTCCAGGACGCCGCGGCTGGGAGCCAGCCACTGCGAGACCATCTGCGGCTCGACGCCGTACAGGGCAGCGAACTCCTGATGCCCCACCAGATACGGCTTGTGCCCGTGCATCGCCCCGTCCCTCCACGTCGCTTCGCGTGCGCCGACGCACGAGGGTAACCGCACCACACGGTCAAACACCCGCTCGAACACTGCTATCGTGGGCAGCGGTCTCCAAGACCCTGTGGCCCCCGCTCCGGCGGGGGCCACTTGCGTGGAGCACTCACTGCACACCCTCTTGCCCGGACCCCCCAGATGTCCTGGGGCGCTTGGCCTCAGCCTTTGACCATGCTGAACGCGGTGAGCGCCACCGCGGTGATGCTCACCAGCACGGCGACGGTCGGCAGTGGCCACCGTGCCCTCTCCAGCGTCGTGACCCTGGCCTCCAGGTCTTGAAGCGCCTTGTCGGCCTGATCGCTGCGCTGGACCAGCAGGGCGAGCTGACCGTCGATGCGGGCCAGCCCGACCTCGAGGGCGCTGCGCAGCTCGGCGAGCGCCAGAGCGACCTCACCCTCTGGCATGCCGGTTCACCTCTTCTCGCATCACGGCTCAGGAGCTGGGGGTGGCCGGGTCGCGCCTGAGCGGCAGCCACGAGGCGGTGCCGCTGCGCCCGATCACGGTGCCCAGGGTGGACTTCAGTGCCGACAGTGCGGCGGGCATTGCGGCGACGGCGGCGGCTTGCCAGGCGGACAGTGACACCAGGTCGGTCGTGTGGGAGGCGGCCATCAGGCCCAGGAGTGTCTGGAGGTAGGTGGCGATGGTGCGTTCGGCTATGTCGGCGAGGGCCTGCGGCATGGGGTCGGTCTCCTGGGCGGACTGGTTCGGGGTGGGTTCGGTGGCGCCGGCCGTGCGCGGGATGCGCAGTGCGGTCCAGGTCGCCGGGCCGGGGATGCCGTCGGCGTCGGCGCCGTGGTAGCCGCGCCTGATCTGCCAGGCGGCGTACGAGCGGCGGTGCGCCTCGTTCCACACCGGGCCGGGCCGGGTGTCGTAGGAGTCGCAGCCCTCGGCGATGAGTCGTTTGGCCATGGCCTCGATCACCGGGGACGACCGGCCGTTGTGGAAGAAGTCCTTGCCCGGGTAGGCGGCGTACTTCGGGGCCGGCTTCGGGCTGGGCTTCGGCTTCGGAACGGGCCGGGGGGCCGGCTTCGGCCTAGGTGTGGGCTTCGGCTTGCCCGGTGTGCCGCCGCTCTTGAGGTGGCGGGCGACACGAGCGCGGAAGTCGTCCATGTCGATCCCGCCGGGGTCCGGCTTGCCCGGCTGCCACTCCTTGTGGCCGATGACGCTGTGCTCGTTCCAGCCGTGCGCCCGGCATACTGCCGCCGCGGCCCGGGCCATCGCGTCAAGCTGGGCGGCGGGCCAGGGCTGGCTGCCGGTGTTGATGCACTCGAAGCCGTAGAAGTGCCGGTTGCCGTCGGTGTCGGCCTCGTTGTCACGCGGCAGGCTCTTCTTCTCCGCGATGACCGCGAGGAGGACGTCCCTGTCGCCGAGGCCGGCGTGGTTGGTACGGCCGTAGCCGACCAGGTGGACCGTCCCGGACCTGTCGATCACGCCATGGCACAACGGTCCGGGCAGGTCCTGGTAGCCGACGCGGCACAGCTCCACCATCTCGGCCTCGGAGCTGTAGGGGCCGGTGTGGTGGATCACGACCCCGTTCACAGGGCCCCAGTCGCCGTGGGTGTTGCGGTTGTGGGTACGCCACCGGCCGTGCTCGACGACACCGAGACCCTCGTGCTTCAACGCGGACAGAAACCTGTCCGCACTCAACGGAGTTGCCACGCTCCCTTCGCCTTCTCCCCTGCGCCGTACGGCTGTCGGCCGGGCCCTGACGAATGCGGGCCGGTCCCTCGGGGATTGGCTGCGAAGCGCGGGTGGAGGGTCACCCAGGTGTCATGTTACGTGCCGGCATGCCTGGTGAGGCTCCCCCGACAGTTCGCCAACCCGACAGCAGCCCACTCCGCGCTCTCTCCCGTTAATTCGCCAAGCTCAGATGATCCTCAATTCTCTTTACCATCTCTATACCAAGAGTCAGGATCGGGGAAGCCCGACACCACACATCACCCTTGACCAGGGAGAACTCAACCGGTGTGGGCCCATCGCAACGCGATGAGACGAGGGGAACACACATGTCGATATCGAGATCCGCCCTGCGTACCACTGCGGTCGGCGTCGTCGCAGCCGTCGCTCTCGGAGTGGCCGGGCCGATGGCCTCCGCCACCGAGACGAAGCACGCGCAGAATACGGAACTCCAGGCCACTGCATCTGCGTTGGCGGCGGCCCAGGAAGCGGACGTTCCGCAGATCGTCGAAGAAGGGCTGGAAGAACGGCTGGGGGCGCTTCCGCAGAATCCCACGATGCAGCAGCTGGTCGAGGCGATGTACCCGGGCGACGAGGCAGCGCAGTCCGCGGCGCTGGCCAAGCTCGACCCTCATGGGATCCAGCCGCGAAGCGCCTGGGGCACCACCTGGAAGGTGACCAAGTGTGTCGGAGCGATCGGCGCCTTCATCGCTGGCAACGCGCTTCTTGTTTCCAAGGCCACCAAGTTCGGTGGTGTGCTCAAGGGTGCGAAGCTCATCGTGCAGGCGGGTAACAAGCAGGAGCGGCTCAAGCTCCTCGTCGGCATCTTCGGCGAGGTTACCGGTCTGTCTACGGTTGCCACCTCTTGCGGCTGAGCTGCCGGAACATCGTGCAAGAGAGGTGTTGACGCATGGAAATCGCATTCAAGACATCGTTCATGCTCGCCACAGCAGCCGAAATCGTCTTGGTTGCCGTGCTGGTCTTCCAGGTCTGGCGCCAGCAGCGCAACGGGAGCACCCAACCTCTGGTCCTCACCGGGGGTGACGCGTTGACCGGCGCCGCATTGTTCGGTGGCACGATGACGATCACCGCCTTGCTTGCCCACGGGTGGGGCCGCGCGTCGGCGATGGACACCCTGCTGTACTCGGTGACCTTCGGCATCGTCACGGCCGGGCTCGTGACCTGCCTGGACCGAAGGGACGGGGCGCGGTCCGCGCGCGGTCGCGTCGCCTTCCTGATCCCTCTCGGATTCGGTGTGCTGGCAGGGCTGGCCGCCGTCTGATCCGCAGTCTGGCATCCAGGGGGCGGGAGGTTGTACCTCCCGCCCCTTCCTGGTGCTACGGCTCGTTGTCTTCGTCACCGTCGATGCGACAGGAGACGCTGTCGAGACTGACCCAGGTGGCCTTCACACTCCCGCCGTCCTGCACGCGCAGCAGCATCCGGCCCTCGGCATCCACGTCCACTCGCAGCCCGCGCTGTGCCGCATCGGAGGCCACCGGAACGGTGCGGGGCGCGGCGGGCCGGAAGCCGTCCGGCAGCAGGGCGACGGGCGCTTCGTCCACGGCCCGTCCGCCACTCAGCCCGATCCGGCCGCTGAACTCCAGCGTGTTCCACGGCGTGGCGCGGATCTGCGGCGGCTGCGCGGAGTCGGGTACCTCGGTGTCTGCGGTGAGCGGTAGGTCCCGCCACGGTGGGTACGGTGCGCGTGCGGCGCGCTCCAGTGCGGTGACGCGCCGTTCCAGTCCGGCCAGGCGGCGTGCGAGCTCGGCGATCGTGTCCAGCATCTACTGCTCCCCGGTCTCGTCGCCGCTGCTGTCTTCCGGCTTGAAGGTGCGCTCCAGCTTCAGCGTCACCCGCTCCGGCGTCTCTCCTTCGCCGGGGCGTACGGTCCAGCCGACGATGCGGTTCCAGCCGTCGTAGGCGGTGTGCGGCTCGTGCAGCCGTATCCGCACGTCATCGCCGACCCGCAGTGATTCGATGGGCGCTGCGGGATGGTCGGTGATCTCCAGTTCGGTGAGCGTCGGCAGGATCTGCCGGGCCAGCCGCTCGCGCCGAGCACGCTCGTGAAGCTTGGTCTCGTCCTTCTCGCTGGTCTCCAGCTTGTGTTCCAGGCGCAGTCGGCCATTGCGTACACCGTCGATGACGACCTTGCGCTTCTTGCCCTCACCGGCGCCGAGGCCGACAACCCACTGGGCGTAGGCGTCGGCGTCCTTGATGACCTGGGGCTCGCCGGTGACGTTGGCGCCGGTGGTGAAGGTCAGGTCCTCACGGCGTCGGCCGAGCCGGGGCGCGCCCAAGACGATGCGCCGCTCGGTACGGCGGCCGCGCCAGGTGACGGTCTCGGTCCATTCCAGTCCGTCAGCGATGCCGGCCATCTCGTCCACGATCTCCCCCAGGTTGCGTGGGTCGGACTTGGAGGTGCTGTAGGGGTCCTTCGCCGTGCCGGTGGTCGCCTTGGACTTCGTGTCGTCCACGACGACGCCGAGATCGCCGTCCGGCTGCTCCTGCGCGTACGCCCAGACGTCGCGGATGACCTGGCACGGGTCAGCCCCGACGTACGGGCCGCGCCCGCCGAGGTTGCCATGCAGATCGAAACGGCGGTGCAAGTAGCTGGTGAACCCGGACGCCTCGACAGCGAGTTTGGGGCCCTGGGGTTCGGCCCGCCACAGCACTCCGCCCCACAGCAGCCGCCCGTTGCGCTCGACCATGATCACCACGTCGCCGGCGTCGTCGAGCATGTCGCTCAACCCGCCGCCGTAGGTGGGGTTGAGGGTGGCGTGGAGCGAGCCGGGCCCGGACTTCTCCGGCCCGAACTCGACTTCGGTCAGCGGCAGGTTCCAGTGCAGAACCTCGCCGGTGGTGGCGCGGGCGATGATGTACCGGTAGTCGGGCATCGTCACACCGGGCTTTCCGTGAACTCGATGTCGGCGATCACCGTGGTGCCCCTGGCCACCGTCAGGTCGCCGTCGCCGTACTTGTCGATCTGGTTGATCTGCACGGCCAGGTGCTGGCGGGTGCCCCGGTAGGCCGGGGGCAGGGTGAGGGTGTCCGCCAGGGTCACGCTGGAGCGGCGGGTGGTCGTGCCGTCGTCGTCCACCACGGTCGGCGCGGCGTTGCGTTCGCCCAGGCGGGTGCGCAGCTCGGCATAGACGTTGCCGGCCTCGGCGCGCAGCCCGGACAGGGTGACCACGATGGTGGCCTTCGTCGCCCAGGCCGGGATGTCCAGGTCCCAGGCGGCTTCCTTGGGCCAGTTCGCCCACTGGCCGTGCTTGGCAGGCGCCGTCTCGGCATCCGTCGGATGCACCGTGCGCAGGGTCCGCTCGGTGCGCCGACTGGCGATCCGCCGCAGGTCCGTGATCATCCCGGCGGTCACCGCGGCCGTGTTGCGGGGCAGAGTGATGCGGGCCAGGGGGATGGCCGTCATCTCCCGCAGCACACTCGTGTCCTCGCCCACGCCCTGGACGAGGTGGAAGTAGCCGATGTCCTCCCGGCGGGGGTCTCGCTCGCCTTCGTACTCGGGGTCTTCGACGCGCAGGACGAGCAGGTCGGTGCGGGCGACCGGGCCGGTCGGCGGGACATCGACCACCGCGTCACCGATGTTGCTCTGCATGTAGACGCCCTGCCACGGACGCACGCCATGGATCAACGCCGAGCCGTCTCCGACACGGACCCCGGCTCCGGGCGTCTCCAGGGGGCTGACCTTGAGGTCGCCGGGTTCGGCGATGCCTTGGCGGCCGCGGGCCAGGTCGCGGATCATCAGGCGCATCGCGCGGGCGGAGTGATGGCCGCCGTGCACCATCATCGGGGGCTGGACAAGGGTCACTTGGTCTCCGTTCACAGGGCGGTGTACGCCGACCGCCAGGACACGTCGAGGCGCGCGGTACCGGTGAGGTCGTCGCCGCTCCAGCCGATCTCGGAGCGGCCCTGCGGGATCATGAACTGGTCGAGGCGCGAGGACGGAGTGAGGGCGTTCGCGACGTTGACCGTGCCGTTGCGCAGCGCCCAGCGGGTGCCGGGCCGGGTCTCCAGTTCCACCCACTCTCCGGAGCGCACGGACAGGCGCAGTTCGAGGGTGCGGCGGGTGGCGGTGTTCCAGATCCTCGGGTTGGTGACCGGGCCGTGGACGCGGATGCTGGGCCAGGTCGGCACGTTCCCGTGGTTGGTGACCCAGCCCGGCCGGTCGTCCGGGCCCGCGTGGCCACGGCCAAGCGGCGGACACAGCACGTGGTCTGCGGTGCGGTCGCTGTCCTTGTGCGCGGCGGCCTGGTCCAGGCCCAGGCGGAGCTGGGACGGCTCGTCGTCGTACCAGCGCGGGTCGAGACCGGCGAACTCGATGTCCAGGGGAATCCAGCCGTTGACCGCGTTGGCGGTGCTGGTGGCTTCCAGGCGGCGCAGCCTGCCGTACATGCGGCGGGTGCGGTGTCCCGGCCAGCGGCCCCGCAGCACGTGACGGCCCACCGGCCGGGTCCGGGCGGCCGGAGAGTCGAGGGCCAGCTCCAGGCGGGCGAGTAGGTCGGCGGCCGCGGCCGGGTCACCGGGGGTCTTGATGCCGGCCTCGAAGCGGAGTGTGCGGGGCCCGTAGAAGTCCTGGCCCGGAGAGGTGCCGTCGCCCACAGGGTTGTCCACGTCCTGCGGGCGGGTGGCGGGTGCGCCGAGCCCTTCGACGTTCCCGACCGGGATCCGGGTGCCGTGCCCCAGGACGACGCCGCCGATCTCGAACTGCCAGGGGGCCAGCTCGATCGGCGGTGTCTGCGCTGCTGGTGTGCTCATCAAATCCTCCCGCCCCGTTGGGCGTTGCGCAGGTTGCGCATCATCTCGTTGCCGATCTGCTCGGGTGTGGCGGAGCTGTCGGTGACGGTGACCGGCATGGTGCCGATCAGCGGTTGCTGCTCGCGCACGACGACGACCTGGACCCGGCCGCCCGCGCGGGCGTCGACCACGCGGGTACGGGCGGGTTCGCTGCCGGTGCGGACGTCGAAGGCACGCACGACCCCGGCCAGGACCTGGGCGTTGCTGGTCTGTGTGAAGGAGTTGGCAAGCATGGGCGTGTAGTCGCGTCCGCCTGCGCTGATGCCGCCGCGTGCGAACCACTGGACCTCGCCGCCGAAGCGGCCGACGACGTCCTCCACCACGGCCTTGCTCCGCTCCCGCTTCGACGGCGTGAGCGGTACGTAGGCCTCGCCGCCGGTTTCGGGCTCCGCCCAGATGCGCCAGCTGCCGGCCGGGGCGATCTGTGCCACGTGGTCCTCGCGGCGGCGGGAGGCGGGGTCGGTGATCCCGCCATCGGCGAAGTAGTCGACCACGCCTCCGGCGGCGTGCCGGCTGGCGGCCCTGCGCTGGGCATCGGCCTGCTGGTTCAGCACGTCGGCGATCTTGGAGGGATCTGCCTCTCGCACGACCTGGTCGAGGATGGTCGTGTGGCGGGTGGTGACGGTGATCGTCTTCCCGCGCAGCGCGTCGATGCGCTGCTGGATCGCGTCGGCCGCCCTGCGCGGTCCGCTGGTCGGGACGATCACCCGGACGTTCTTCGAACCGGGCACCTGCTCGATCCGGAAGCCCAGCGCCTGAAGTTCCTTTCGGGCCTGTGCTGTCGGTGCGCGCACGATGACGGACTTCGCGCCGGGGGTGGCCCTGACCTGGGCCTGGACTGCCTGAAGGCTCTTGATGGCCGCGGCCGTTGGCGCTGAGACGCGGACGGTCTTGCTGTTCGGGGTTCGGCCGAGTGTGTCGATCAGGCCGTCGAGGCTCTTGCGGGCGGCCGCGGTCGGGGCGGTGATCTGGATCTGGCGGGTGCCCGGAACGGTGCGGATGGTGAAGCCGAGTTGGCGCAGCTTCTGCTGCGCGCCGTCGCTGAGTGAGTCGACCTTGATCGTCTTGGCGTTCGGCAGCCGGTGGAACTCGGCCTGGACGGCGATCAGGTTCGCCAGCGTGCTGTCCATGCCCTTGGTCTGAAGCAGCAGCGACACCTTCGACGGCAGCAGGCCCAGGGTGTCGGCGACGCCCTCGGCCTGGGCGCGGGTCAGCCCGTAGCCCTGGGCCGCCTTGACCGCTTCCTCGCGGGCCCGGCTCATCTCGCCCCGGGCCTTGGCCAGCGCCGCAGGCAGAGTCTCGCCATTGCGCTGGGCCAGGTCATACGTCGCCACCGAGGCATCGGCCGCCGCGTCCGAGAGGGCGGTGAGCTGGGTGTAGAGCTGCTGGCCGTTCCGCGTGGTCGTGTTGAGAGTCCGGTCCTGGTTGACGAGCTGCCGGCCGCCGAAGCCCTGGCCTCGGTTGACGTTCCGGCTGCCCTCCTGCACGTCAAGGACCGCGGAGTTGACCTTCGCCGTGGCCGCCTGGAGCGATATCTGGCCGCCGGAGAGCAGGTCGAGCGCGCTCTTGAGGGAGCGGGTGCGGGTGTCGGCGTCGGCGGTCTCGTCGGCCAGGCCGCCGACCGCAGTCTTCAACCGGTCATAGGCGGAAGTCCCGTCGCCGGCGCCTCTGGTGGCCTGCGCCAGCTCGCGGGCGTTCTTGATGGACTCGGCCATCTCGCCCTTGACGCTGCCCAGAGCGTCGGCGGCGTCCTTGTACTGCTGGCCGACGTCGGAGTAGTCGAGGACGGTGGCCTTGCCGCCCGCGATGTCCTTGTACTCGCGGTGGGCGTTGGCGGTCGCCAGCAGCTGCTTCTGCAGCGCCTCCAGCGACGTGCCCTGTCCGAGGTAGGCGTCTGTCAGGGTCGACAGGGGCACGCCGGCCTGGTCCAGGACCTTGGTGAGCTGGCCCTGGCTGGTCTTGGTGTCCAGCAGGGTCTGGGCTGCCTGCTGGCGGACGTTGCTGTCGATCTGCCCGCCGGACTCGCGCAACGCGGAGGTGAGGGAGGAGATCCGCTGCTGGTGCTCGGCCGCGGCCTGCGCCGCGCGCTGCTGGCGTGCGGCCAGCAGGCCCAGGCCGACCGAGACACCGGCCATGGCGATCCCGAACGGGCCGCCGAGTGCGTTGGTGACGCCGCCGAGGGCCGAGCGCAGACCCGATCCGGCAGCGCGGCCCATGCCGCTGAGCGTGCCGGTGAACGTCACGCCGGCGCCGTTCGCGCTGCGGAACGCGCTGGTCATGGTGCCCAGGAACCCGACGCGGGCCTGTACGGCGGCCCAGGCGGCGCCGTACCGAGACACGGTGACGCCGGATGCGGCGGCCAGAGACTGCTGGAGCCGCATCTCATCGGTGGCGGCCCTAAACCCGTTGCGGACGGGCCCAGTGAGCGTGTTGGCCACGCCGGTCAAAGCTGGCTGGACCCGGCGGAACAGGAGCATGGCGAAGACGGCCGACTGAATCGGGCCCGGCAGTGCCGTGAAGCCCTGGACCAGGCCGCCGACGAGGTGACCGATGGGCACCAGGACGTAGGAGAGCCCCGAGACGGCGTCGATGACGAGGTTCGCGGCCGTCGCGACGATGTCGAGTGTGCCTGCGGTGGCGCCGCCCTCATCGCCCAGTCCGCCCAGGGCGTGGAGCAGCGGTTCCGCCCCGTCGGCCGCGTTGGCCAGAACCTGGCCCAGGGCCTCGGCGGAGTTGACCAGCAGGTTGAGCCCCGTGGCGAGGGCGTCCTCGCCCATGTCCTTCAGGGGGGCGGCCAGCCGTTTCGCCTCATCGATCAGGCCGCCGAGCCCCGATGCGGTCTTCGCCTTCAGCTCCGGCCCGTACAGCACCGCAAGGTCCCGGCCGTATGCGAGCGCGGTGGTCAGGTACGGCGTCGCCGAGGCCATGCCGCGGGTCAGCAGCCGGGTGACGTACTCCAGGCCCGGCGCCATGCCCTGGTAGAGGGCCAGCCCGGTCTGGCGGGCCTGGGTGCGCAGCTGCGTCATCGCACCCGTCAGGCCCTGACCGCGCGAAGCGGTGATCTGGGCTGCGGCGCCGGTCTGCCGTACCGCCATCGACAGCGCGTCGAAGGACTCGGTGCCTTGGTGGGCGAGGGCCACCGCGCCGGACAGCGCCGGTTTGCCGAACGCCCGGGTGACGGCGGCGGTGAAGTCCTGCTGGGACATCTCGTGCTCGGCCTTCGATAGTCCCTCGATGACCGTACGCAGACCGCGGAAGCGGCCCTGGGCGTCGAAGGCGTCGATGCCGAGGTCCTTCAGCGCACCGCGCATCTGCGGGGTCGGGGCGGCGAGGTTGGCGAAGATGCCGCGCAGGGAGGTGCCGGCCGTCTGCCCGAGGATGCCTGCCTTGCCGAGCATGCCGACCGCAGCCGCGGTGTCCTGAAGGGAGACGCCGAGCGCGTTGGCAACCGGTCCGGCGTACCGCATCGAGTAGTAGATGTCGGTGATGGAGCCGGAGGCGTTGTTGGCCGTGGCCGCCAGCGTGTCGGACGCCTTGGCCGCCTGATCTGCGCTGAGGCCGTACTGGTCCATGATGTCGCCCAGGTAGCGGGCGCTCGTGGCGGCGTTGACGTCGGCCGCAGAGGCGAGCTGGAGCGAGGCGCGTACGGCGTCGATCGACTGATCGGCGCGAAAGCCCGCCTTGGACAGGTCGACCATGCCCTCGGCCGCATCCGCTGCCGTGATCCCCGGCAGGGACAGGTCGTTGCCCAGTTCCTGCGCGACGGCATCGGCACGCTTCATCTGCGCGGCCGTGGCGTCGGTGACCGCGCGGAAGACGTTCATCTGCCGCTGGTAGCGGTTGCCCTCCTCGACCATCTCGCCCGCGCCGAGGAGCAGGCCGCCGCCCGCGAGGAGGCTGGTGGTGGCGAGGCTGCGCCTGCCCGCGCCGGCCACGGCGCGTTCGAAGCGGGACATGGAGCGGGCCCCGTCGTCCCCGACTGCTCGAAGGCTGACGCGGGCCACCGTGGCACGGGAGGCGATCCGGTCCAGCTCGCCGACGGACGAGCGGGCGGAACGGTTGAACGCCGCGAACGCGCGGCCGCCGTTGACCTCCAGGCGGACGAGGGTCCGGTTGGCGGCGTCGGTGCGGTCGGCGAAGGTCCGCATCTGGCCGGAGGCAGCGCGCGTTCCCGCGATCAGGTCGCGGACCTCGGCGCGCATCGCCACGGTCAGGGTGAACCCGGCCACCGCAGCAGGCCTCCTCACGTCGTCGTACCGGTGTTGGTCAGGGGTGTTCGGCGTGCTGGGCGCGGGGCTGGAGCTGGATCTTCACGCCGTAGCCGGAGCGGTCGGCGGGGACGTGGTCGCGTTCCTGCTCGATCAGCTCGCAGCCCGGACAACGCAGGGTGTCCGTGACGTAGGCGTGCGGGTCACCGCCGTGTTCCGGGTCCCAGTCCTGAAGCCGGGTGTGGCACTGGGGGCACACCGACCGCTGCCACTGCGCCCACGCCAGCGCCTTCGCCCGGTCCAGGTCCGTCCAGCGGCCGTCGCCGCCGAGGAACTGCGAGTGCGGGATCCGGTACCGCTCGCACAGCTCCAGCTCGGCGCGCAGCTGCGCGTCACCGCTCAGTCTTTTCCCAGCTCCACCCGGCTTTCCTGCTGGACGGACCAGGCCGCCTCCCACAGCAGGGTGGCGTCGGCCGCGGGCCAGGTGGACAGCAGCTCATCGGCCTCGTCCCGGGTCATGCCGTCGAAGGACGCCGCCGAGATCAGCGCGGCCGGGAAGGTGTCGGGGTTGAACACCGTCCCCTCTATGGCCTGCTGCTCGGTCGGAGGGTGCTGGGAGATCAGTTCCTCCAGCACGGGGCGGGGCAGGGCGAGGAAGGTGAGGAAGTCGGAGGCGTCGTCCAGCGCCGCGCGGGCGTCCTCCAGCGCGGTGGTGGCCTGGGCGGCGTGCTCGGCGACCTGCTCATCGTCGGGGTTCGCCTCGGCGAGGAACCGGGCGCGCTGGGCTGCCTGTTCGGCGTCCTCGAAGCGTCGGCGTAGCTGGTCGTCGTCGCAGATGCGGAGCTTGTTCTGCGGCCGGGCACGGTGGCGCAGGCGGTCCATCTTGGCCGCCCATGCCCCCTCCGCCGTCTGCCGGGCAGCGGAGGGGGATGGCGGGCGCTTGGCCGGCGTCGGGCGCGACATGCTCAGTCCTCAACGTCCTCGTGGACGGTGGCTGCGGTCGCCGTCGCGGTGGTGCTCACGACGGTCACGTCGACATGCTCACCGCCGTGGTGGCGGTGCTCGCGGTCGTCGTCGCAGTCCTCGACCGGCGCGGGGAGGGTGTGGAACGCCTCGGGCACCGGGGCGTCGAGAGAGGGCACGTCGGTGATGGTGAAGTCCACCTTGAACTTCGCCGCCTCGTTGCCGGTGCTGTAGGTCGCGGCGCGGGTGGCGACCTGGACGGGGAAGACGTCGACCGAGCGGGAGCCGGGGATGTCGCCCTTGCGCAGGAAGACCACGTAGCCCTGGGCGCCCTTGGGGAGCTGCTGCTCGATCGCGTCGGAGAACCGGTCCTCGTAGAAGGTCAGGGAGCTGCTGTCGGCCTTGTCGTTGCCCGGGATCGAGGAATTGAAGGTGCTGCCCATGTCCGGGGTCTCGATCGGCTCGTTCGTCAGCGCCCAGCCCTCGATGTCGCTGACGGCCTTGGTCAGGTCGAACCGGTTGGGCTCTTCGGTGATCTCCGTACGGGTCGGCCGCTTCGGGTCGTTGATCTTCCTGAGCCAGTAGATCTGGGAGATGCCGCGCCGCAGGAATCGGGTCTGGGTGGACGGCTTCGTGGCCGGCTTGGTCGAGGACACAGGTCCGCTCCCACTTCCGGGGCAGCGTCCCATGCGTAAGGCCCTGCCCCTTTGAGATACCAAAAGGGGGTTCGCCTGGCCTGGGGCCGAGCGTCCGCGCGGGCCTCCGCGGTGAGGAGCCGAAGAACCGAGTCTTCAGGCCGGGGTCACGGTGATCGTGAACCGCTGTACGTAAGACACGATAGCGCCTGCCGCCGACACGGAGGTCTCGCCGCCGCCCTCGTGTGCCAACTCCCGGTCGATCACACGGCCTTGGGGGACACGCAGGTCGTAGGTCCAGCTGCCGTCATGGCGGCCGAGGACACCGTGGCGTACGCGGTCGGCGAGCCACTGCACCTGGTCCCCACGCTCGCCGACCGAGGTGACCTGGTAGCTCCAGGCCGCATCCGCCTGCCAGTCCGACAGCGGCGGCCCGCTGAACTCACCCGGAAGCGAATCGAGCACGGTGTACGGCACGTCTGCGGGCTGCCAGTCTCCGGCCTTGCCTTGAACGAGGGGGAGTTCGCCGACGCCGCATGGTCGGCTGGTGGCCTTCTCGATCAGTGCCGCCAGGGCTCGCGTCACCGGTAGGCGTGGGGCGGTCATGGCAGAACTCCGTCCTCCAGGGCCTGGACGAACGCCGGCTCGGTCTGCCGGAACGCGGGCTCGACGTGCGGGTACGGGGGCTGCCGGTAGTAGCGGCCGAGCGCGTCGACGCCGACGAAGCCGTACTCCAACCGCCGAGCCTGCGGAGCATCGGTGAACACCTCCGCGGTCACCTGCCCGCCGCTGGTAGTCATCCGGACGTCCCATGACGCCCGGTACTGGCCGGTGATCACGTTCGGCCCCGGACGGCCGGACGCGTTGCGCTGGATACGGACCCGCAGCAGCATCGCGTGATGCCGGGTGATCGTCCGGGTGCGGGCACGGGCGGCCGGGCCCAGCCGGGCCAGGGCGGCAGCGAGGGCGATCGGGTCGCGGAACGCCGTCGCGTCGGAGGGAGCGTTGGGGTGCAGGTTCTCCACGGCCATCAGCCGATCACCTGCACCCGGACGATGCGGACCACGCTGTAGGTACCGACAGCTTCGTCGGAGACGCGGAAACGCCGCCCGACCAACTGGGGGTCGCGCGGGCCTCCGGGGCGGACAGATCCGGCCACGCGGATCACGTCGTCGCGCCGCAGCGCGGGAGCGTCGACGGGCAGCACGGCCTGGTAGTCAGTGGTCGGCGGCTCGACAGCCACCGACCCGCCGACCGGCCGCGTGATCGCGGGACGGCCGAACGGCGTGATCGCGCCGAGCCCGTCCCACAGGAGTTCCTCATCCGGCCTGGGCGGCACCAATCTGCCCGTGATCTCGTCCAGCACGTCGTCCGTGCGGCCCGCGCTGTCCCGCCAGGCCTCCAGCTTGTCGTCCAGGATGCGGCCCACCACCCGACGCGCGCCCTCCACGTCAAAGGCCACGAGCCCACTCCCCGAGCTGGACGAGCATCGCCTTGGTCAGCGAGTACGGCTCGGAGCCCAGGTCGGGACGGGCCAGCGCGGCACGCTCCAGGGTCTCCGGGTCGATCGCGTCGAGGAAGACGGCTGCCGCCGGGCCAGGGGCGGGAACGTCGGCCACAGCGACACGGGCCAGCCCGGACCACTGGGCGTCGCCGCGATCCGCAACATGCAGCACAACCTCCGGCCGCTCACCGGCGAAGTGACTGACGGAGTACGCCCTGACAGCACTCGGATCTATCCGGGTGCCGTCGATCTCGATATCGGCTCGCTCGCCCCTCGCGATGATTTCCACGCGCCGGGCTGTGCCCTTGTCGCTTGTGTGATCCATTCAGCCGACGCTAACCGGCCTGTCGGACACCGAACCGGCGGACGGGCGAGAACTCCTTGGCGATGGAGACCAAGATCCTCGGCAGCCCCTGGCCGAGACTCCCGGCCTTCGCAAGTCAGTCCAGATCGTTGCGATTGGCCCTGCCCCGGTGTCGGGGCATCCGCTGAGATGGCCATGTTGTCACCGATGGGCACCGGCACCTACCAACCGCTCCCTCGACGCGGTCGACCGCGGTTCACACACACGCTGAAGGATCCCCATGTCAGAACTGCTCGGCTTCGTCGCCGCGTCCCTGGTCATCATCGTCGTGCCTGGCCCCGACCTGACCCTGCTGCTCGCCACCACGGCCCGATCGGGGCGGCGTGCAGGCATCGCGACCGCAGCGGGGATCATGCTGGGGCACGCCATATTGGCCGCGGCCGCGGTGGCCGGTCTGACCGCCCTGCTGACCGCCTCGGAAGTCGGCTACACAACCGTGCGCATCGCCGGCGCCCTGTATCTCATCTACCTCGGCGTCCAATCCCTGACCGACTTCGTCCGCCTGCGCCGAAGCAGCAACGGGGACGCTCCAGCACACCAGCACGCCCAGCCCACCCGACCTGTCACAGGACGCATCGCGCGCGTCTCCTTTCGGCAGGGCCTGGTCAGCAACCTGCTGAACCCCAAAGTGGCGGCCTTCTACCTGTCCCTCTTCCCCCAGTTCACCCTGCCGAACCTGACGACGACGGCCGCGCATGCCGTGCTCGCCGGGGTTTTCTGGTTCCTGTGCCTGCTCTGGTTCGTGCTGGTCCTTGGGCTCCTTGCCCGCGTCGAGGTTCTGCTGCGACGCCCCCGCGTCCGGCAGGGGCTTGCCGGAGTGTCGGGCGTGAGCCTGATCGGCCTAGGGGCCGCCATGGCTCTGCGTGGCTGATAACCGCTGTTGAGCTACCCGGTCGTGTGGCGGCTCAGAAGGCGGGGGGCGTCCGGTCCTGGGCCAGGCATCGGGTGAGGCTGTCCCCGGCAATGCATGTGGCTTCTTCTATGACGGGCAGAGCGCCGTCGGGGAGGCGGCCCGCTCCGAGGCCGGCACCCCGAACGATGTCTTTCATCTGGGCTCGGTAGGGGGCGCTGGCCGGGGCGGTGCTGCGACGCAGGATCTCGCGGGCGGCGTAGAAGTCCTCGGCCTTGAGGACGTCATGGACGACAGTGTCATGAAGGTTGGCTTGGGCTGTGCTGCTGGGCGGGGCCATCTCGATGACCGTCAGAGCCAGTCGCGTCCGGAACAAGCGTGTGTGCGCGGGCGCCTGGTCGAAGATGCTCTCCACGGCGGTGATCAGGGCAGAGTAGTGAGCGGCTGTAGTGCTGGCCGAAGGATCGCGTACGAGGTAGCGCAGGACATCGGCGACGACGGTTTCCCAGGAATCGGTGACGCAGGCGGAGTCGATGAGAGAGGCGGCATGGTCGGGGTCGCTGTCCGCCAGCGCGGCGATGGCGCGTGTTTGGCGGGCTTCGGTCAATCGGCTGGGTGTGTCGTCGTAGGCTGCGGCGTGTGCGGCGGCTTTGGTCCACTGGGCAGTTGATGCCAGCAGGCGGGTTCCGTCGTCGAGCATGACAAACCGCAGCCACGGGCGGATGTGCTGGCGGGTGGCGTCGTCGGTGAAGTCGGCCAGGTCGATCGTGTGGCCGTGGACGGTAGCGGGGCCGCCGTGGTGGACGGCGTGGTGCAGGGCGGTCAGCTGGTCGTAGGCGGTGTTCTTCTGTCCGGCGCGGGCGGTCAGGCGGATCAGGTTGACCAGCGGCTGGAGCGCGGCAATGGCGGTGTCTCCGGTGATGGGCTGTGCCTGCCGGAACAGTCGCAGCTGGCGCAGGCACAGGTCTTCCGCGTAGCCGGGCATGCCGCAGTCGGATGCGATCAGAGCGGACAGGTTCCAGGTGGCGCACGCGGCGTTGATCCGGTCTGAGGTTGGGAGATCGAGAGCCGACTTGGCCGCGCAGGCAGAGACTTCTTCAATCCGGGCATCGAGGCTGGGGTAGTGCAGGTGGGGGCGGCTGACCAACGGGAGCCGGGCGGTAACGGGGTGCAGGCGGGTCGGTGGGCTGGCGCTCACGGTGCGGCTCCTTCGGTCGGGTGGAGGATCGCTGTGCGGGCCGCGTGTGCCAGGACGCTTTGGGTGCTGGCGGCAAGTCCTAGCCGGTTCCAGTGAAAGATCACGTGGTAGCCGATCACGTGGCGCAGGCCACGGTCGAGGGTTCCGTCGCGGGAGGCGGCCCCGAGTGCGATGCCCGCGTTCCGGAACGCGGCCACCCATGGGGCGGCTGGCCGGAGTGTCTGGTCGGACTGGAGCAGTGGGGCGGTGGGGCTGGTGTCTGCGATCAGCAGGGGTGCGAGCTGACGGGCCAGGGTGTGGACCTTGTCGAGGTCGGTGCCGTCGGGGAGAGGGCGGTCGAGCGTGATGCGGTGCCAGACGTCTCCTTGCTCGTACCACTCCAGGGCTGCGGCGCGCATCAGGGTGGAGCACAGCAGAACTGACAGTTCACGGCGGCCGAGGGTGCCGTTGGGTGTGGTCAGGATCGCGTGGCTGTCGGCGCAGAACAGGGTGTGCGCGATGGTCATGCTGGCGGTGCCGCCGAACGCTGCTGTCTCAGGTTCGTAGGTGCCGGGCCACCAGGTGTGAATTCGGTCGGCGGATGTGAGTTCGTCCAAGACGTCGGTGACGGCGGATGGCGTCTGTGCTGCGGGTACTGAGGGCAGGATGCGCAGGCGCCAGCACGGGTGCTTGCGGATGAACCACCAGCCGGTGATCCGGCCGCTTGCTCGGGCCCGGTCCAGGACGGGGACCAGGCGGTCTGCTGCGGTCTGCTCGGCCTTGGCCCAGTCGGTGAACTGGATGTACAGCTGCTTCCATCCGGGAGGTCCTGCCTGCTGGGCGAGGGCCTGCTGTCCGGCCTGCTGGTAGACGGTGGCGGCGGCGTCCAGTTCGGTGGGCTCCAGGCCGGCGCGGGCGGCGGCCGTCTCCAGCGGGGTTCCGGAGAGGAGGTCCAGGACGGCACGGACGGTAGTGGTCAGTCGATCAGCAGGCATGTATCCCATCCGGAGGCCGGGGCAGCGTCGCGGGCTGCGGTGGTCAGGGCCAGAGCTGCGCCCGCGTCGCCGAGCAGCAGTCCGGGTTCACGTCCGCCGGTGGGTGGGGTGTGCCGGATCAGGGCGTCGGCGAGACGCGGCAGGACGGCGTGCAGGGCTGGCGTAGCGGTGTCGTGGGCCGCGCGCCAGGCCGTCTGGTAGACGCCGGCCCAGCCGTGGCACAGGCTGGTGTCGGTCAGCCGGGCCAGCTGCCGCGGGTCAGTCAGACAGCTGGCCATGGCGCCTTCGTACTCGTTTCGCCGTGCGGCGTCGCGCAGCGCAATGGCGGCGCTCTGCCCGGCGCGGGCAATGCCGGGGGTTCCGTAGCACCAGCTGGGCCGACCCGGCCCGTTCTGAGGGAGGCGGCCGTTACGCAGGTCGCCGAGTGTGAGGTGCTGGGGCCACCAGGGTCCGAGGGCGGATTCCTGTCGCCACTGGTCCAGCCAGGCGAGGACGTCATGGATCGCGGTGGCCTGGCCGTCCACAGTGATGCCGTGGCGCAGGGCGCGCGCCATCAGCAGCAGGGGGCCGCTGATGCCGTGTGCCACGCCGAGGTTGGCGTGCCCGCCGGGGAAGCCCGGGGCGTGCGTGAGGTTGGGGTCGTGGCCGACCCACCAGCCGGGCACGGTTCCGAGCTGGTCGTCGTGAACGGGGCGCGTCAGGGTGACGAGGTAGGCGAGTATGCGTTCCAGCGCGGTGCTGCCCGGGTGGCGGCGCAGTAGGTATGCGCCGATCCCGGTCAGGCCGTGGAAGACGTCGTACTCGTGGAAGGTGGGGCGTTCACCTTTGTGCGCCCGGTGGTTGGCGATGTCGACGCGACGGTGGGCGAGGACGGTGACGTGCTGGTCGACGGCTTTCAGTGCCTGGTGGTATCGGGCCGAGTTCGCGGTGGCGGCGCAGTTGAGGGTGAAGGCGAGGGCCGGTGCGCCCAGGAACAGGCCGCTGGTGTCGGAGGCGCTGACCGGGGTGAGGGTGGCGGCCTTGATCCAGGTGTGGGCCTGGTGCCAGGTGCCGCTTCCAATGTGGGCGCGTTCGATATAGAGCAGGGCCGTGCCTGCTGGGCCGCTGGACAGGGATTGTGTGAGCCACGGCTGATCGGCTCGCGGCAGGGCCGGGCGGTCCAGGGCGGCGGCGATTGCGTCGGCGGAGGTCATGACTGGCCGGTATGAGGGTGCAGGGCGCAGGCTCGGGCAAGCCGGTGCGTGATGCGCCGCTGGTCGGGATCGTCGGACAGCGCGCGCACCTGGTGCAGGTGCAGCAGAGACCGCAGTACCGCGTCCGTGTCCTGGCCGTGGGCACAGTGCCGGCGGTAGGCGGTCAGGACGGAGGCCCGGGTCCGCCAGGCTGCGGTGACGTTGTCACCGGCGGGAAGGGCGGCCAGGGCGGCGGGGTCCGTCCACGTGATGGCTTGCCGGGTCAGGGCGCGGTCCAGGGGGCCGGCTTCCTTGGGGAGGTGCTGGGTCAGCCAGTCCGCTGCCTCTTTCGATCCGCCGGTGAACCGCACTGTCAGATTGAGGATGCTGGCTGCCGTCAGCGCCTGTCCTGTGCCGGTGTCTTCGTTGGCGGCACGGATCTGTGCCACGGCGGCGGCCGTGTCGGCCGCGAACACTTCGTGTGCTGCGGCGAGTGCGGCGCCGTGACCGTAGTGGCCGGTGTGCGGTTCGTAGGCCACCAGCTCCATGCCAGTGGCCAGGTGGTGACGGGTGAGGTCGGCCGCCCAGTCGTGGGCGAAGGCTGCGGCTTGCCCGTAGGCGTCGGGGGTGGCGAGGTCCAGGTACAGCGCCAGGTGGTGGCCTGTGTCGGGGCGGTGGGCGTCGTGGTGCCGGTGGAACCACCAGCGCGGCGGTTTTGGGAACCGGGCGATCAGGTCCGGCAGGTGCGTGGTGAGGATCTGGTTGAACCGTAACGGGTGGGCGTGCAGCCGGGTGTGCAGGACAGCGGAGCGCCCCCGCGGGTGCGGCGGTATATGGAGGGCGGGCGTGGGCGTCGGGTCCGGTGCGGCGGCCTTGGTGTGGGCGAGCGGGATGAGGAGTTCGTGGGGGCGGCCGATCCAGGCCCGGTCCTGCGGCGTGGGCGTTTCGCGGACCTCGACCAGGTGGGTGCGGTCCAGGCAGGACCGTAGCAGTGCGCGGTCCAGGTCCCGGTCCAGGTCGATGGGTAACTGTTGGTCGTTCTCGACCAGGGCGAACCGGTCAGGGATGTGCAGCCGTTCCCGCCATCGGTCAAGTGCCTTGTTCCAGTGGGACATCGGTGCGGAGCGGCCCGGCAGCTCATCGGCGGACAGCAGCCAGCGGGCGGGACGCAGGATGGTCCGCTTGTACCGGACCCGGGGCAGGTACGGCAGGGGCGATGCGGCACCGAACGCGAACGACTTGTAGGCGGCCGTGCGTGAGGTGGTGATCTCTGCCAGGAACCGGGCGAGCGGCGGTGTGTGGACGGATGCTTCCAGGGCGTGAGTGACGCGGGGTTCTATGCGCTGACCGGTCGACATGCGCACCAGGTGGAACCGCTCCGGGTCGGCGGTCACCGCGAGGTCGCCCAGCGGGATGACGTCTGGGCCGGGCGTGGGGTGTTCTGCCAAGGAGATGGTGTGGGGAAGCATCTGGGGCACGCGGGCAACGTTTTCGTTGCGGCGCCGACGCGGGCTGAACGACAGCTGTGCCGGTACGGCGCCGGGGCTGGCGGTGACGTAACTCTCGCTGAGTGCGGCCTGGCCGTCGGGGGGCAGCAAGTGGGCAAACCGTCCGAGCATGCTGCTTCCGGGCCGGGGTGCGCCGGTGACGAACAGCCGGTATGCGCCGCGTCGGACCGCGTCGAGGGTGGGGGCGTGGATCTCTACGGCGATCTCGGCCCGGGGCGCGGTATGGGTGGGGTCGGTGTGCTCGGCGGTCAGCTCGGCGATGTGTGACCGGGTGAGGACGAGTTCGGAGCGGCCGGCCAGCGATGCTTCCTGCATGAGACGCAGGACCGTATCGTCCCGGCGGGTCCACTGGTAGGGCGCACGGCCGCGGTCCGATCCCAGATATCCAGCGGGGTAGCCGAGTCCGCTGTCAGCGGTCAGCTCCAAGACTGGTATGGCCGTTCCAGGCCCGTAGCGGTCGAGGAACCGCTGGTGATAGTCGCGCCACTGTGGATAGCCGTAGGGGTGCGGCGATAAACGGGCCATGACGTCGGCTGCTTCGGCTGCTTCGGCAAGCAGGGCTCGGGGAATGTGAGCCGTGGCGTCGAGAACGGCGTCGACCAGCACGGGGGTAGGAGCAATCCGGCTGACAGCGTGCATCGCCCGGACGAGATGGGAGTCCGCGGCCCAGGGAACAGCGGTATCAGGCTGGTTGATCAGGTGCTGTATCTCGGTGAGCTGTGCGGCCAGGGCGGAGACGCCGGGCAGGCCGGCTGCGTCGGCCCGGTCGAGTTCGGCGCACACGTGGCCGAGTGGATCGGCATGGGTCATGGGCGGCCACAGACTGCTGATTAGGACATGCCGGTTGACCAGATCTTGGACGAGCCGTTCGAGCTGGGTAGGACGAGCCGTGGGGAACCGGGCTGCGAGCAGGGCCAGCAGATCGCTGTAGCCGACCGGGGAGCGGGCCGCGTCCAAAACCGCGGCCACGGGCCGGGTGCGGCGGATGGACACCTCAACGGGGGCGTAGCCGCCGGTGCGTCCGGTGGTGGGCTTGCCGCCGACGACATACCGGTCTCCGCGCGGATGACCGGTGTTGTTCGAGACGACCATCAGCCGGGCGAGCAACGCCGGGTCGGCTTCCAAATGGGTGATGGCGTCGGCCAGCCAGTCGGCATCGGGACGCAGCCGCGTACGGTAGCCAGTCCCCCAGTCGATGCCCGGTTCGTCAGCCGGCCGGGCGAGGGCGACTCCTGCGAACACCCCGAACGGTGTGGGCCGGTGGTTCCAGCGCAGCAGGTATGCGCCGACGGAGCGTACGGCACTGCGGATGCGGCGGCCGTCGGTCAGGGCGCCGTCCAGGATCGCGGCGACCCGCTGGCACAGAACGGGGCTGGCGACGGCGACAGCGGCAGGCAGCGGGCCCCGCCAGACGCAGGCCAGCCACTGGCTGCCTTGGGCGGCGATGTCGTCACCGTACGGGTCGAGGTCCGGAACAGGTATCGGCTGGGCTGCGGTTGATGCCCGCAGCAGAATCGCGGGCTGCCACTGGTAGGTGCTGGGTGATCCGTGTGCCACTGGTTTCCCCCCACGGGTGGGCGCGTCTACAGGTGCTGCTGGGGCGACAGTCATGTGTTGCCGCCCCAGCAGCTGAGGGAACTGTTAGGCGGCGTCCTCGATCGAGGAGACGCAGGAGCTGGCTCCGTTGGCGCAGGTGTCGCCGCAGCCGTCGCTGGTCGGGCAGTTGAATGCGGCGAAGTGGGTCTCGCTGATGACGACCTGGACGTCGAGTTCGAACTCGTCGTCCGCGAGGTCGGCACCCGCGGGCCCGGCCATGGCGTCGAGTACGGCAACGGTCATGTGATCACTCTCCCTGTGGGTTGGGATGGTGCAGGACAACCTGGCCGCTGTCTCCGTTACGGGGCGACCGGCCAGGAGATCGAGATCCGGCGGTGGTGCTTGTCGATGATCCGGTCGCCGGAGATCCGGTCATCAGCCGTGCCCGCCGGGTAGAGGGCGATGCAGGGGGCGGGGCCGCCGCGGTGGTCTTTACCCCAGGTGCGGATGGCGTCGGCCAGCCGGTGGGCTGCGCCCTCCCCGTCGGGGCCGAAGGCGTGCACGCCGAACTCGGCGCTCTTGCGGTCATCGCTGCGGCGCACCACGACGTAGGCGAAGTTCGGGCCGTCGACCGCGACCAGCGAGAAGTTCAGGTTGGTGGGGCCGACCTTGCCGGTGTCCCGGTCCGGGTCGATGTACATGTTGCAGTAGCCGGGGACCATCGTCGCCACGTACATCTGAAGCGTGCCGATGGGTTCGTTGCTGGCGACGGTGACGCCGGTCCAGGTCTCGACGCGGGGGGTGTCCAGAGCGCCGATCAGCAGCTGCGGGTCGACGGGCACGCCGTCGTCGAAACGGAGCGTCACGCCTTCGTCGCCGGGCAGGGTGAACTGCTGGGCGTTGTGAGCACCGTCGCCCCGCATCGCGACGAACCCGCACACGTGGGCGCTGGCAGCCGTCAGCTGACCGTCGCGCTTGACGAACGCGTAGGTGCGGGTCAGCCCGTTGATACGCAGCGGTACCACGAGCCGACCGCCTTCTTTCAGCTGGTCGGTCCACGCGGGCGGGATGTCCCAGGCGCCGACGGTCACCACGATCGCGTCGTAGGGGGCGTGGTCGGGGAAGCCGTACTCGCCGTCGGCGACGACCACACTGACGTTCGTGTATCCGGTCATGGCCAGGAACCGGCGGGCGCGGTCGGCGGGTGCCGGGTCGACGTCGACGGTGGTGACCCGCCCGGCGGGTCCGGTCAGCTCGGCGATGTAGGCGGCGTTCGGGCCGTTGGTGCCGATCTCCAGAACGTGGTCGCCCGGCTCGATCCCGGCTTGTTCCAGCTGCATGGCCTGGATCTGCGGGGCGGACACCGAGCTGGTGTGAATGCCTTCGGCGTCTTCCTGGGTGACCACGGCGTTGTAGGTGCTGTAGGCGTCCTCGAGAGAGGCCTCGGGGACGGCCAGGTGTCGGGGCACCTTACGCATGGCGGCCTCGATACTGGGCGAGGCGATCCAGCCGCCTTCCTTCAGCTGGTCCACGACCGCGTTGCGCAGCTCGGTCGCGCGGTTCTCGTCGGGCAGTTCTGCCATGTGGCGGGTCTCCTCGTGGTGCGTGTACGTGAAACCGTGATGATGTCGATGTCCCCTTGGCCGCGCTACGCGGTCCTCTGGCCAAGGTTGAGAATCAGCCTCCCGCCGTCGGGCGGTCTGTCGTGCGCCTGCTGTTGTCTTGTGGGGCTGACGAGGCCGTATGGAAGCCAGGAATCTGTTTGCGTATCTCGCCCGCCCGGGTGACGTCTGTCCCTGCTTGCTCGGCCTGGCCGGGGTAATCCGCGCCGGGGAGCCTGTGGATGGCCATCATGCGGCGCTCGCCACGAGCACGGAGCGCGCCTGGTCGTCGTGGGACTCCTCGGTCTCCGGCTCTCGGCGGTGGCGCTGGCGCAGGGCCTCGTAGGCGGTGGCGTGCGCTGGCAGGCCGACGCTGGCCCGTCGTGCGTCGAGGTGCTCGGGGTCCTGTGTCGGCAGCATCTGTATGCCGGCGGGATGGCGGACGTGCTGTGTCCCGAAGACTTGCGGCTGTGAGGCGTTGACGGCGCACCGGTCGAGGAGGTGTGCCCACTGCTGGATCTTCGCCTCGCCCTCTTCGACGGCGGTGGCCAGGAGACCGAGCGCGAGCTGTTGGAGGTGGGGGTCGTGGTCGGCGTGCAGGGCGAGGTGCCAGGCCGCCTCGGCGCCGTCCTCGCCGACCAGGCTTGTGCCGGGCCAGCCCTGGTCGGTGAGGATCCGCCGCAGCACCTGGGCGTCGGCGTGGTCGACGTGCCGTTCCATGTCGATCTCGGTCGGGCTCAGCAGCCCTCGGACGAGGAGCACGCGGTGTGCCCGCGCCCTTTCGGCACGTTCGAGAAGTGTCCGAGCGAGGTCGAGCCGCTGCGGTTGCGTGGTCATGGTCAGACTCCGAACTGGAAAGCATCGGCAGGGCGGGGCGCGGCGGGGTCTTGGCAGGAGCACGGCTTCAGGACGAGAGCGGCGGCTCCGGTTTGAAGGCAAGTCCGGCGAGCGCGCCTGCCTCGTGGGGGGCGAGAGCGGCGTGCGGGTGACCGGGGTGCCAGTGGTTGGTGGGTACGAGTCCCGGCGACTCCAGGGGCCAGTCTCCGAACAGCGCCTCGATGAGGGCGGGATCACGCGGCTTGTAGGTGATTCCCACCGCGCGGAACGCCTTGGTGAACCGGCTCATGCGGTTCTCGCCGAGGTCCGCGGCATGGGTGATGGACACGGCGCTGCCTGGTGGCAGTTGCTCCCTGAGCACGGCCATCGATCTCTTCACGATCCTGTCGATGCCAATCCAGGGCAGGACGTCGTGCACCAGCACCGCGATCGGGCGACTCCAGTCGAGCAGGTGCTGCACCCGGCCCGAGGTGAGGAACCGACGCATGTACCGGATGTCGCCCTGGACGCACTGCGGCTTCATCGAGTGCTCTGACAGCACCGCGCGGCTGAAGCCAAAGAGGGTGCGGTCGTGGTCTACGTAGACCACGCGCGCCGTGTCGTGGTGCCGGGCCACGATGGCGTGGAGCGGGTCATGTAGGGGGTTGTCGATGGGCCGGAAGTCGGTGGCGGTCGGCAGGCCGGACCCCAGGTCGAGGAACTGGTCGATGCCGAGGGCGGTGAGGTTGCTGACCACGGCCGGCAGGTGCGTGCGATTGACGACAGCAGCTGTGGACAGGGCCTCGGCGTCGGCCGGCGTTAGCGAGCGGAGGAATGCTCTGTCGGCCATGTAGCTGTCCCCACGGCGGCCGAGGAACAGGTCGTAGATCCGTGCCACGCTGGGAGCCACGGGGAGCGCGGGCAGCGGTGTGACGGGGATCCGCGGGTCGTCGCGGGTCTGCTCGGCCACGTACGCCCGCACGCCGGCATCGTGGTATCCCCACATCCGAGCCCGGTGTCCGGGTTCCGCACTGAAGGTACGAAGGCCCCACCGGATGGTGCGCGGCGCGTCGATCGCTTCGCCACAACTGGTGCCGTCCCTCAGGTCGGGGAACCCGGGCTTGCCCTCCAGGGCCAGCAGGGCGAGCAGAGCCTGGCTCCAGCCGGTCACGGTGACCTCTCCCGCCACCCGCTGGCCGCCCAGTGGAACGGCCAGGCAGGTGTCGGCCACGCCGTCCCTGCCCAGCTCGATCTCCACGGCCTGGTCCAGGAGCGTCGGATCCGCCAGCCGCCCTGCCACCACGGCGCGTTCCTGCTCGCACCGAGAGGAAACGTGAGGCCGGGTCTGGGGCTGGGCGTGTGTGCCGTTCTGGGCGGCAGGGGTCATCGCAGCCACGAGGTCACCTGGCCCGCGGTGAGGATCCGGTACTGCCATGCGAGAGTGACGATGTGAGCGCGGTTGCGGGCCCCCAGGCCCCGCGTCAGCGCGCGGCCGTCCCGGCTGACGAGGCCCTGCGGCCGTTTCAGTTCCTCAGCCATCTGTGCGACCGTCATCCCCATCGCGATGAGCGGCACAAGGTCCCGCTGCTCCTCAGGCAGGGTCAGCGTGTCCGGGTCCAGCAGTGTCGGCAGGGTGATGGCTTTGGTGACGTAGCCGACCGCGACCGCGGCGGCGTTCTCACTGACTCCGTGCAGCCGCCGTTTGGCATTCAGCAGGTAGGCCGAGGCCGTGCCGTCGCGGATGTCCAGGGCCTGCGCGACCTCGGTCAGCGGGAGGCCTTTGGCCAGGCCTTCCACGACCTGGCGTTCCCTGGGCGAGAGGCGGACTCTCGCGACGGTCGTGGTCACTTCTGCACTCCTTGACGTGTGTGGGTGATCTGCTGGCACAGCAGCGCGAATCGCAGGTTCTCGACAGCCACGAGCTGCTGTATGGCGGGGGGCAGTTGCCGTTGGCTGCCAGGTCGGCGATGGACGGCGGAGGCACGCTGATTCCGATGCTCACGCCCGTTGGTGTGACGGTGCTCGGCGGCCAGAACGTAGGGGCGGGCAAGGGCGAGACGGCTGCCGTCGATTGGGGCATGCCGGGCGAGGACGTGCGGCGGCAGAGGCCGACGGGCATAGGCAGGCGCTGCCGGGATTACGGGGAGCACGGTCGGCGGTGAGGGCGTGAACAGCCACCCCCGGACGCGTGTGCGAGTCGCATGCGCCGTACGACGTAGACCAGGGGCTAACCAGATGTACAGGCAGGCGATAAGGTCACGCATTGCGTTGTCAGTTCCTTCGAACGGGTTCACAGGTGACGCACTGCCTCGGCGGCCGGTGCAACGGCGGTCGGGGCTTCACTTGTTGTGCGTCTCATGGGCGGCGCGCGAGGTATGGACGTGACAAGTCGCCCAGGGGCGCGGGCTGGGCCTGCGGGTGGACGGCGCGTACCTGGGCCGCGTATTCCGCGAGGGTGCCGAGACCGACAGTCGCGCGTCACTGCGAGCATCGAGATCCTCCCTCAACGATCGCGAGGGAACACCAGGTCATCGTGCCGTCAGGGCTGACCCCCCACTCCTTTGCTAGCGCGGCAACGAGTAGCAACCCACGGCCGTTCTCGGCAGTTTCACCCGACTCACGGAGCTGAGCCGCAGTCGGGTTACCGTCAGTGACCTCGATGCGCAGCTCACCCTCGGAACTCATCACTCTGAGCCCGACTGAACAGCCTTGGCCATGTCGCACGGCATTGGTCACCAGCTCCGAAACAGCAAGCGTGGCCGCTTCACTGAGCGTCGAAAGGTCCCAGAGGCGCAGGTGCGCCGACGTTATCCGCCGCATCTGCCCAACCCGGAAGTCAGCCGGGAGGAAGTCAACCTCGAAGCCTCGCGCAGCCGAGCTATCTGGTGCCGATGTGGTGAGGGCGAGGGCTGGCACCGTTCCTGCCGCTAACGCTCTTGCGGGCATAGCTCATCCCCTTGGGAGCAGGTGACGGCACGTCAAGATCCCTGCTACGTCACCGGATTGGAACGCTCAGTGAGAGCAGGCCTAGCATGCTCTCGCCTTCCATGAGAACGCAAGCCTTGCGAATCACTTCCATGCGTTCGAACTAGGTTGAGTCGCGGCGTGCTGGTCGCTCACACTCACGGGTACTACCGAGGGACCGAAGGGACAGCACCGTGTCGGACAAGCGACAACATCCTCCGACCGTCAGACTTCGGCGGTTGGCCGCCGAGCTGCGCCGTCTCCGCTCAGCGGCAGGGCTGACACGAGAGGACGTCGCCGAGAAGAAGGGGATCAACGAGGCAACGCTGTACCGCATCGAAAAGGCACGCGCCCGGCCACAGAAGCGGACACTGCTCGCGCTGCTGGACCTCTACGAGGCGACTGACGTGCAGCGGGTGGACCTCCTGGCTGTCCAGAGCGGTTCCAACGACCAGGGGTGGTTGCGGCCGTATCACTCGGAGTTGCCGGAGGAATACACTGCTTATATCGGTTTCGAGGTCGAGGCCCGCACGGTGCGTAACTACGAGTCACTGTTCATCCCAGGTCTTGCCCAGACCGAGCCTTACGCCCGCGCGGTGATCAAAGGCGTGTTGCCCACGGCCAGCCAGAAGGAGGTGGAGCAACGAGTCCAGGCGCGCATGGAACGACAGTCGTTGCTCACCAAGGAGCACCCGCTACAGCTCTGGGCAATCGTTGACGAAGCTGCCATCCGGCGCGTGGTCGGCGGTCGCAAGGTGATGCAAGAGCAGGCGCGGCACTTGCTTCAGCTCATGGAGGAGCCGCATGTCACATTTCAGGTGATCCCCTTCGACAAAGGGGCTCATGCGGGCATGCCCGGCAGCTTCGTGCACATGGATTTCCCGGACCCTGCCGATCCGGAGTTGGTCTACGTGGACACACCAGCCGGGGACCTCTTCCTGGAGTCCGAGGCGGAGATCCGGCGCTACAAGTCGATGTTCGAGCACTTGCAAGCCGTGGCGGTAGGGCCGAATGAAAGTGCTGACCTGCTGACTAAGGTTACCGAGACGAAGGACTGAGAGGAGGTGTTTGGAGTGCAGTACGACCTCTCCGAGGCTGTGTGGCAGAAGAGTAGTTACAGCAGTGGTAACGGTCAGTGCGTCGAAGTCGCCGACGGTTTCATCGGCATCGTGCCCGTTCGTGACAGCAAGACCCCCGAAGCCCCCTGCCTCGTGTTCGAGGCAGACGCGTGGACCTCGTTCATGAGGACGGTGAAGGCCGGCGAACTCCCCTCAGTCTGAGGAGACCACCCAGCCTTGAGTCAAGCCCGCGACGGGAGCTCCTGGCCCGCAGAGGATCAGGGGCTCCCGTGTCTCCCGAGCTACGAACGTCACAGAGCGTGATCAGACCATCTAGCTCGGATCGGCAGACGGCCCCAGTTGGAGGCTCCCCACCTAGTTCACCTACCTGTAGCGGCGCGTGGGAGCCAGCCACGTCACTTCCATCGACACCACCGCGCTGTCATCTCCATCGCCTGGGTCATCCGGGGCGGGGGCCTGCCGTACCTGCTCGATCTGCCGCTCTATGCCGCGCAGGTTCTCCTGAAGGTCCATGGTCACCACGCCGTCCACGGTGACCTTCAGTGGATCGGCGAGGAGCTTAGCGCGCCGCTCGCCCAGTACTTCGAGCGCGACCGCACGTACCGAGCGCAGCCGGAAGAAGCGGCGTTCCAGGTCGGCGGGGTCGGTGTCGGGGACGAGCTGGGCGAGGAGCCAGGACCGCTGGAACTCGTCCACCAGGTTCACATCCCTCAACATGAGGCACGGCCCGGAGCCAGACGGGGGATGCTGGCTCCGAGCCGTGCACGCGAGCGTATTACGCGGTGGACGTGCGTGTCCGCCGTGACACCGATTTCTTCGCGCCTCCCCCGCCGGCCTCGTCCTCTCCCGGGTTGGGCTCCGCGCCGCCCGCGGTCGGATCCGGCTCGCCGACCGCGATCGGCTCCGGCCCAGGGCCACCGACGAGCGGGGTGTCCCAGGCTTCCGGGTTCGTGACCAGGGCTGCGATCTCCGGCGCCGGGCACTCGCCGGGCAGCAGGATCAGGTCCTCGTGGGTCGCCGGGTCCTTCACGTACACGGCGGCGACCACTCGGCGCACTGCCATCAGAGCACCTTCGCGACGATGTGGGCGTCCGGGGTGTGCATGACCGGCATGCCGACCGCGGCGCCCTTGGTCCAGATCTGCACCGGGTCATCCTGCACACCACGGGTGATGATCAGGCCAGGGGCGTCCTCCCGCACGATCTCCGGGTTGGAGCCGCGGGAGAGGACCAGGGCCTCGGCGGTCACGCCGAGCATGGTCTGTGCCCACTTCTCCCGTTCCGGCGGCACCAGGATCCACAGGTCCTCCGGCAGCACCTTGCGGGGCTTGCCGTCCACCCGCACCTGCGCCTTGTAGAACGTCACCGGCGGCAGGCCGTAGTTGCCGCGCACCACGTTGATCTGCTGCGGGGTCAGCGTGGCCGTCGGCGTCGTCGACGGGTTCACGCTGCCGTAGTACGCCGCCCGGTAGGCGTTGTTCGCGGCGAAGAAGCTGAACGCCTTCCGGCTGGTGAGCACCAGCTCCGGTTCCGGGGCGCCGATGTCGTCCAGGTGCTGGATCCACCGCAGCTCGTCCGCGATCGGGTCCGACGCCGGATCCGACCACGGGCGCGCGGCCACCGGCATGTTCTCCGCGGGGACGTTCCAGTCCACCTCCAGGGTGAGCCCGTTCTCCTGCACCAGCGAGAACTTCCCGTCCGCGAGGACGTCGCCGGCGGCCAGCTCCAGTCGGGAACGGATGGCCTCCACGTGCCGCTCGACGTCGTCGTACAGCAGCTCGATCAACCGGTCCTGCTCCGCACCACGGGAGGCCTCCAGCAAGATCTGCTCCTGCTCCCCCACCACGAGCTTCTGCCCGAGCGCGGGCAGTGCGCCCTCACGGGACGTCTGCCACGCCTCACGCGTCGCGAACGGCACGCTGGCGTCGAACGCCCGGTACTTCGCCACGTTCACGTACCGGCCGGAGTCCTTCACCCGCCACTTGACCTCCGGCAACACCATCGTCGGGAAGATCGACTGAGTGAGCAGGAAGTCGGCCGGGCTCGGAATCGCCCGCGCGAACGCCGTCAGGTCGACGGCCTGGACGTCCTTCAACAGGTCCTGAATCGTCACAGCTCAGACCCCCTGTTCACACGAAGCGGACCTGTGCACCACGCGGGTGCCAGGTCAGCTGCGACAGATCGATGCCGCCCGGGACCTTCGACGCACGCACCGCGCCGTGCCACAGCAGGGCGGCCGGCACCCGCGTCTGCCCCGGCGCGAACGGCACCTCGGCGAACACGAAGCCGCGCAGCACCTGGCGGCCGCACGACGCTTCCGGGTCGTAGGGGCCGTACAGCTTCGACTCGGCGACCTTGCCCACCGGCACCCCGGAGAAGACCCGGCCGTACGGCTCGCAGCCGTCCCCGCACTGGTAGTGGACGCCCTCGGTGAACAGGTTCAGGTCGAGGGTGATGGTGTCGGTGGAGTCGGTGCCGTGCAGAGCGGCCAGCCACTCACGGTTGGCGGTCAGGTGCTCGGAAGTGGAAACGGGCTGAATGCTCATGGTGTTGTCTTCCTGGACGTTGCGGTCAGCTGTCCGCGCACCGGCCCTCCTTGGGCGGTGCTGTCCACGAAGTCGAGGGGGCGTGGTCCCCACAGCATGAAGCGCCCGCAGGTCAGCGAGCGTCACCGGATTCGGTCACCAGGCCGCGACGGCGGGCCATCTCCAGCCCGGCCGCGCCCGGCCTCGGCGGCGGCGCCGTCCGTGTCGGGGCGCGCCCGGCCGGGGCCCCGGCCGGAGCCGCCGGCACCGGGGGAGTGCGGATCTCACCGAACAGCTCCGGACGCCGGGCCCGCAGCGCCTCGGCAGCCGCCTGGATCTGCGTCTCGTCCGCGTCAGCATCAGAGATCAGCAGACGCTCCGCGTCCGTCAGGTCCTCACCCGACGCACCCAGCGCCACCAGAGCCCCGCGGCGCAGCGCCGCCCGCTCCCGCTCAGCCGCCAGCTCCTCACGCCGGACGGCCTGCAACTCCCGGTCGGCAGCGGCCTGCTCGCGTCGCTCCACGTCGGTCAGCGCAGCCTGCTCGGCCTCACGCTGCGCGGTCACGAACTCCGCCAGCGCCTTGGGGGTGTCGAAGCCCAGCGTGGCCAACAGGCGTTTGATCGCGGCGCGTTCACCCTGCGCCTTCTCCCGCGTGAGCAGCTTGCCCAGACGGTCCTGGGTGACCGTCACCTGCGGCTCCGGACTGTCGTCTCCGGCATCGCCGAGCTGGTCGTTCGCCTCGTCCTCCGAGGAGGCACCGAGAATCGGGTAGATCGGCCGACCGTCACGGCGAAAGCCGACAGGGTGACGGGCGGGCAGGGGCCGGACCATGCAACTCCTCCAGTGCGCGCCCCCGCGCTACCGGTCAGTGTAGCCACCGGCGCCGACAACGCCGCTGATGGCACTGGACAGCTAACATCCAGGCCCCTTGAGAGTGAATGTCGACCGAGAGTACTTGCCCAGTCGCATCCAGTCGTGTATTGCAATCCCGCCGCCCGTTAAGTCATACTGCACGCACCTTGGCTGATCGACAGCCATGTGTGACGGGGGCAACTGATGCATCCAAGAATGCACATATCCGCGCCGCAGATTTGAGCCTTGATCATCTGCGGCTCCCTTGACGTCTGTCGCCAAACAGAACCGTCGGCACACCGAGTGGACCTCTACTTGCTGGCCTTTGGGAGCACGTTGGCGCTGGCAACAGCGCACGTTCTTACCTGAATCTTCGCCGTGGTGTCCCTTTCTCCGAACCTTCCGGGACGTAGGACACGGCGAAGCCACGAGAGGCCATCGACGTGCACTCCATTCTGGACTCGATCAACCCCAAGCACATTCTCGGGGCACTCCGTATCCTCCCGTTGATCATCGTTGTGGTCCTCCTTGCGCCTGCCTGGCTGTCCTGGGTCTTCCTCCCCGAGAGTCGGCAGAAGAGGGTCATCGACCTCGTCAAGCAGTTGATCGAATGGACGAAGGCGACGCGGGAGGATGGGCCCACTCGGTGAAGCTTCCTGATTGCCTCAGCCGTCGACTGCCTCGGACACTAATCCCGTGTCCCGGACGGTCGACCCCTCACCCGTCTCGCCGAGATCGCTCTCCGTCCGACTCTCCACGCCCCGCTGTCACCTTCGTGGCCCGCACGCCGGCTTCCCTCCCGACCACGGACCATGTCGGTACGCGTCGACATGATCCGAGCGCACTCAAGACGAGCCACGCCCATCACGGTTGATTACGCCGCGACTTCCCCCACCCCAGCGTGCCGGACGGCCCTCTTCGCATCCATCTCGACAGACACCCGGTCCTTGCCTTCCGCCTTCGCGTATTCCGTCACCTTCGCCTGAAAGTCCGCAGCAGCATCGAACCAGGGCTTCCATGCCTCGACGCTGTAGGGCACGTCCTTGACGGTCGCGTTGGCCTCGACGGCAGCCCGCTGCGCATTGATCAGGTCATCGAACGAAATAGCGGTCACGTCGGCGCATCCTACGTCGGGAGCGACAAGATCCAGCCACGACCTTGCGCTCGTGACCCTCCGATCGGTCGCCGTCTCACTCCGACGACGCGACCTGGGCTACGCAACCTGTCCGGTATCGCCACGAACCTGATCATTGCTTCCGGCACCGCCAGGATCGCGCCCAGCCGCGGTCTCCGCGATCCGCATCGCGGCATCCTGCTCGGCCTTCGCCCGGATCCGAGCCACCTCCTGCGATGCGTCCTCAACCGGGTAGCCCGCATCGAGCAGCATCTGCACCGCCGTCTCCAGGGACATCACACCGGCTCCGTATGCGGTGACGACCTCGTCCAGGACCGCGGCCCGGTCCGTCGGCGTGTGCGGAGCCCACGCCAGCCGCGCCGGGAACGACTCCCCGCCCGGCCAGCCCTGCGCGCGACCGGCCTGATACAGGCGCTGCACGAACTTCAGCAGCAACCGGTACTTGTGCTCGCGGGCCAGCCGCATCGACCCCACCAGCGCATCCAACGGCGCCAGCGCCAGCTGGAACGCGTACCCCGACGGCACCTCCGAAGCATCCAGCGTGCCCAAACCGGCCGCGGTGATCCGCGAGTTCGCCGCGATCCGGTCCAGCAGGTGCTCCACGCGGGCCCGCAGCTCCGCCAGCTGCGGCGACGTATCCAGCGCGTCCATGCGTCCGCTGTCGCCGAGCTGCCACACCGCGCCGGCCTCCACCTTCAGCTTTTCCGGCTGGCCCGTCGTCCGGTTCACCGGCAGCCGCGCCCCCGCCAGGCCAATGATCGGCGTGCCCGTCGTCGCGCTCGCGGCCGAGCTGTCCGAGTCCGTCGCGGCCAGTTCATCCAGGCTCTGGAGCACGCGGGCCAGGGCGGAGCGCCCCCAGTGTTCCCCGCCCTCCGGGATCGTGTTCGTAACGTGGATGACCGGCAGGAAGTCGATCATCAGGTCCAGCCGGTTCAGCTCCGTGCCGTCCGAGCGCACCCGGAACGCAGCCTTGTCCATCGGCAGCCGGTCCAGGGTCTCGCCGCGCTTGAGGTCCTCCAGCAGCCACTCCGCATCCGTCAGGTAGCACGTCACGTTCGTGACCCGGCCCGGCTCCCACGGATAGGTCCGCGTGGCACCCCCGTCCTCGGAGATCAGGCCCAGCTCGTAGGTCACCCGGCGCACCCGCGCCTTCAGCCCGGCGTCCTCGTTCTCCGGCAGCTCCCAGGCCAGATGCACCCGCGTGGGGAAGTCCTGGTCCTGGTCGTCGTCCCACTGTGGGAAGTAGAACCCCGGGTCGTATACGCGCAACGTCGGCCGCTGCTTGTCCGGACTCCACGCCAGTACGTACACGCTGTCGCCCAGCAGAACCGCCGTACGCTCTGCCTGCTGGACCCGCAGCGTCAGCAGCTCCTTCCCCGCCCACTGCCGCAGCCGCTCCTGCACGGCCGCGGCCTCCGTCGCGCCCGGCTCCGGCGAGTCCTCATCCGCGTGTTCGGCTCCGGCCACCGCGATCTCCTGGTCCGACCCGAGCAGATAGCCGAGCGCCGTGTCGACCAGGTTCGCGGCGTCACCCAGTTCGCGCCGCTCCAGCGCAGCGTCGTCTCCCGCGGCTGCCGCGAGCTGCCCGGCCTGGTTGTTGTCGTACGACGCGAGCACCTTGTACGCCGCCAGCCGCCGCATCTCGTGCGGCGGCAGCCACGAGGCCGCCAGCTCCGGGAACGCTCGGCTCGACGGGCGGCTGGCATCCGCCATCACCGGCTTGTAGTTCAGCCATGACCAAGCGTCGATCACGAATTGGCGCAGACCCATCGGGCGCAGTTCCTCCGTCATCAGCCCCACGCCGAAAGATCAGGGTAGCCATAGATCCCGCCATACTCACGCCCCGCCTACAGCCGATGGTCAGAGGCCCCGCTTGGCATCAGAAAGAGCAGCAGCGGCGCTCTTGATCTCCTCAGCTGCCGTACTGAGCTTTCCGGGAAGGGCAACAAGCCTCGACAGCTCCTTTGGATCCGGCAGGCCTTGCAGGCTCTGACCTGCCTTCAGTAGCAGGCCAGCATTGTCCTGAAGGTGCCCGAGCCCCTCGCTGGCCCGATACAGCATCAAGGCCGTGTCCTCCGACACCCCGGGGCCGCGCCCTCGCAGTCCCTCTATGTCTGCCTTGAGGATCTTCATCAAGGCGGCAAGGTCAGGAATCTGTCGGGCGACCTCGCCCAGGATCGGGGTGATCCGCTCGACGTATGCCTTCTGAGCCTCCTGGATCATCACGGCCAGCCGCGCTTCCGTGAGCCCACTCAGCCCTGCCAACACCGCCTGTCCATCAGCCTCGCGGGCAACCTTCCACCCTTCCAGGAGCTCCACGGTGTACCTCTCACCTCCCGCACCATCGATCCGTTTGTGGTGCACGTTGCACAGGAGCAGCAAGTTGGCGAAGCTGTTGCGCTCCTCCACGCTCCACGAGGCGTCGTACCGCTTCCCGTCCGACTTGAGTGCTCGGATATGTGCGATATCCAGGTTGAGTACTGGTTTCCCGTCGATCATGCGGACAGTTGGTGCCCCGCACTGTGGTGCGTAACACCCCCCACGCGCCAGGGTCATCAACGCAGCGATGGTGGCGTTGGTGTACTTCCGACGCAGATCATCGGCCATTGCCATCCTCCTCGTCCAACCGACATTTCTGACTCGCACCGTAAGCGGCGTCACTGACAACTCCCCGTAGAATCCGTTGAGTTCACTGTGAAATCCGGCCATTACCGACGGCTCGCCAGTCGCTGGTCATCCCCACCCCGCGGCGGCGGCATCGTCGGATCGAGGAACAGGTCCCACAACGCCCAGACCGCCGAGTCCAGCAGGTCAGGCGAGTCCTCTGTCTCACCCTGGCCGACGAACGTCGTCATCTGTTCCTCCAGCTCCGCGAATAGCCGCGCCGAGCCGACGTGATGCACACGCGCCTGCTCGTACAGCTGCGCCGCCGGGGCCGCCCGCGCCCGCTTCCCGCGCGTGGCGTGAACGATCCGCCAGTTCACCGTCGGATCCACCTGCTCCAGCAGTGCGGGCAGGTAGTCGCCGCCGTTGTTCACCTCGATGACCACGCAGTCCGCCCGGTGCTCGTGGTACAGCTTCGCCGCCCGCTTCATCGCCTGGGTGGGGGTGTGCCGGTCCTGCTCGCAGTGCAACAGGTACCCGCGGGGCCGGCCGTCGCCGAACATCGTCTCCATGGGGAAGCCGCGCCCGGCCACGGTGAAGGCCGTCATGTCCGCGTTCTCGTGGCTCTTGGTCGCCGGGTCGACCGCGACGACCACCCGCTGAAGGTCCGGCAGGTGCTCGGGACGGGGCCTGAAGCCCTCGACCTCCAGCATCCAGCCCTTCCACAGCGCCCCTTCGACGTCCTCCAGCAGCTCACCCGACAGCTCCTGTCGGCCGAGACGGGTGCCGGCGTACTCCTCCTCCAGCTCCGCCCGCGCCGCCGCCGACAGGTTGGCGTCGTTCTCCCGCATGTGGCCGCGCGTGAGCACCACGCGGGGCGCCTCCCCGCCTTCCCGGTGTGCCTTCTCCTGCGTCCGGCCCCGCTCGACGAGCCGCTTCACATGAGGGAGCGGCTTGGGCGTCGTGGAGATGACGACCTGGGGGGTGTCCGCCTCGCGCAGGCAGAACCAGAGCATGTCGTACACCTCCTGCGCGGTGTGCCTCGACCAGGCCGCGTACTCGTCGCACCAGGCCTTGTCGAACGCCCAGCCACGCAGGTTGTCCGGCGTCTCCGCACCGAAGCCGCGTATCAGCGTGCCGTTCTTCAGCCGCAGCGTCGTCTCGCCCAGCGACGAGTTGTACTTGGCTACGTCCTCCGGCGGGATCACCGACAGCAGGCCGGACTTCGGGGAGTCGAAGCAGATGTCCCGCACCAGGGTGGCGTTCTTCGCCACCACGGCGATCTGCAACCCGGGCACCTTCGCCCACTCGCGCACCGTCTCCGCCGCGGTGCGGCTCTTGCCCCAGCCACGGCCGGTGAGCAGCATCCACACCGTCCACAGCCACGACGGCTGCCGCTGCGCCGCGCGGGCATGGTGGTGACGCCATCCCTCATGCGGGAGGCCGTCACAGCCCGGGACGTCGCACGCCCAGCGTCGTGCCGACAGCTCATCGGCTCGAAGCAGCTTGGCGACCTCGGCCTTCAGCTGCTCCACGCTCATCATGGCTGGATCAGCGAAGCTCTCGATCATCCGGCGCTTCGCCCTGCCACGGCTCATTGCGCATCCTCCGACAACCGGCGCTCCAGTTCCCGGCGCAGCTGCTCCATCCGGGCCCGCCTGTCCTCGTCGGTGAGAGCAGCCACGTCAGCACCCTGTTCATCCACAGCCACAGCGGTCATGCCCGGGATCTCGCCGACGGCTCGCCGCTCGATCTCGGCCGCGACCTGGAAGTACCGCAGCAGATCAGACGGAGACAGCTCACGCGGATCGAGGGCCTGGAGCCGTGCCACGGCCTTGCCCAGGAACGCCTGCGCCAACTTGGCATGCCGACGGGCGATGTCGCGCCGGGCCTGCTGCTGCTCCGCGAGGAACAGCCGGTCCTGCTCGCGGTCGTACGCAGTCGCCCGCATCACCCACGCGTACTGCCGCGACCAGCGGAAGAGCAGCGTCGTGCTTTTACCCAACTCCCGCGCAACCTTCGCCACACTCCGCGCCGCCCCTAGATCACGGTAGGCAGCGAACGCCTCGAACGCCTGGACCGACTCCCCGCTCTGCCGCTCCCAGGCCTCCACGGTGCCCTCGGCCACCGCTCACCTCCTGGCCGACGGCCGACTAGTTGCTCTGTGCGGCCAGGACTTCCAGCGCCCGCCACGGCTCGTCGGCCGGCACCGTGCCGTCCTGCACCATCCGGTCGATGGCCGCCCGCACGACGGCCGCAGTCTCCACCGGCACCTCCCGCACACCGAACACCGTCTCCAGCGGCGCCGTCCCCGCCCGGATCGCTTCCCCAGAGCCCGCGTCGAACCAGCCCTCGGCCAGCTCACCCACGTGCCGCTCGAAGACCGACAGGATCACGCCGAGCGCCGTCGCACTGTTGCCGATCTTGTAGGCGGCCCGTGAGGTCTCCAGCGCATCGAGGACCGGCTCGTACTGCTCCAGGCCGGCCACCCACCGCTGATCCGCCGAAGCCGTCGACCGCGCGGCGTCGAAGGCGGCCTCCGCCCGCTCCAGCTCGTCGGGCAGGAACATCAGCTGCACGCTGGCGAAGTCGAGGTTGGCCTCGCCGAGGCTGGCGACGTCGACCTTCTCCAGCAGATCCAGGGTCTTGTCGTCCAGGCCCGTGTACTGGCGCCACTCCACCGACTCCAGCTCGTCGTACAGCTCCTTCAGGATCGCCGGGTCGTCCTGGCCCGCGATCGCGTTGTGCGAGAGCTGGAGCGCGATCTGCCGCTGGCGCGGTAGCGGCTCGTCTATCTGCATCCACCAGATCTGGGGCAGGCCGGCCTCGATCGCGGCCAGGGTGCGGTGGTTGCCGGACAGCACGATCAGCCGCCCGCTGCCGGCGTCGTTCCACACCAGCGGCGTGGACGTCAGATGTCCGTCCCGCTGGATGTTCGCCACCAGCTGGCGGAACTGCTCGTGCGGCAGGTAGCGCGCGTTCACGTCCAGCAGCGTCAGTGTGCGTGGGTCGCCCTGCACCATCTGCGGCGGGGCAAGCTGGCTGGTCTCGTCCATGGTCAGACTCCCGTCTGCGTCGTGGTCCGGGCGCCCCACCGCGTCGCCCACATCTCAAAGGCGTCAGCGAGCGTGTGCCCGCCCATGGCCCCCTGGTACTGGAGCTGGAACTTCCAGCCGTCCTCGTTCGACGGCCCGCGTTTGGTCAGCCTCAGCAGCCCGCGGTACTTCATCGACACCGGGTTGTTGCTGAACGCCGTCGTCGACACCGCCCGGATCCGGCGCGAGAACGCCCGCTGGCACAGCAACTGCGCCTCGGAGCTGGTGGCCGCGAGCACGATCAGCTTCGACAGACGCGGGTAGTCCGTCGGCGCGACCGCGAAGTCGGACAGCAGATACGCCTCGTCCGGGGTGTAGCTGCTGGGCGCCATCGCGAAGACGCCGAGGATCTTCCCGGTGCCGTCCTTGACCGCGACGGCCAGGTTCGCGGCGCCGGGCGCGATCCGCGGGTTGAGGTACCGGGACCGCAGCGCGTTGAACTGACCTGGCTTGAGCAGGGCGAGCGCCAGCGGCCCGATCAGTTCGTCACTCGCACGCAGGCGCGGGGCCTTGACCGGTTCGATCGGCTGGCGGGGAGCGACGATCCGCGTCGGCGCGACCGAGGCGTACACGTAGAAGGGAGCGGCGCGCGGGGTTGCCTTGATCACGCCGCGCAGGTACGGGTGCAGCTCGGGCACATCGTGATTGGAGGCGGTCAGCCAGTACGGCCGGTCCGTGATCGCACCAAGCACCCCGACCACATCCGCGTCGGACAGCGGCTCGTACTCGGGGGCGTCCCAGTCGAAGTGCGTGTTCAGCGGCTCGTACAGCTTCTCGTACCCGCCGCCGTAGAAGGGAGGAAAGCTGCACACGGGAGCGTCGCGGGGCACCTTCTGGAGCCAGGAGCGCACGTCCTCTACCTCGTAGGAGGCCAGTTCGACATCGGAGGCAGCCAGCCGCTCGACCGTCTCGGCGTGCTTGGCGTTCCACTGGTCCCGGTAGGAGCGCACGACGCGTTCGTGCCAGAGCCCGTCGCGGCCGACGCTCGCCAGGAACCGGGTGCCGAGCATCATCGTCGCCACCGTGCCCACACCGTCGTCCAACGAGTCGGCCAGCCAGTGAAGTTCGTCCCGGCTCTCGTCGCGCAGACGGATGCCGACCGGCTGTCGGGTGAGCCAACGGCCGACGGCACTGGTGTAGATCGACACGTCCGAGGAGTGCAGCTCGAAGCCCATGCCGGCCACGCTGCGCTCGATGGTGAAGTTGCCGCAGCACGGCACGTACACCGGCCCGCGTGGCCAACTGGCCGCGGTCTCCCGGACGATGGCACGCATCGGGGCGGGGATGGTGCCCTGGAACATCTCTCCTCCTGCATGAAACAGCGCCCGGACCGACGGGGTGCCGGTCCGGGCGCTGTACAGAACCTGACCCCAAGCAGTGAGTCTCCTTGGAATCATGTCACCTATCTTCGGTGAGTGGTTGGGCAGCTCACATCAAGGTGCCCTGCTCGTAGTGGTCGGCAATCGGGGACAGCTCCCGTACGTCGTCGCCGGTGGTGTCCTTCCACCAGGCGGCGAAGATCCTGCGGTGACACCACAGCTTCGGGTCGGCCAGGTCCTCGAAGCAGAGCAGGACCAGCCGGTGATCCTGCTCCGCGTTCACGATCTCCCGCAGCCGCTCCGCAACCCGCGCCGGGCCGAGCTGGTCGAGGTCGGCCCGGTAGGCGGCCGTGAACTCCAGCAGGGGCCTGGTGAAGTACTCCCGCCGCGGTGCGAGCTCGCGCACCGCATGCGTCAGGGAATACGGGAGCTTGAATCGTGGGGCGCCCAGGGTGATGCGTACCGGCACACCTTGCGCCGGCTGGAATTGTTGGTACCGGTTGGTGAAAAGGGTGAGCAATTCGCGTCCTCTCGTGGGGTGCACATCATGCGTCAACGCCCGGAATTCTCCGGGCGTTGGTTTGCAGAGGAGATGAGAAGGGGGTGGCAGCCCCCCCGCCCTCCCTTACTGAGCGGCCGGGACCGCCGCCTTCCTGGCCGCCTGAACGGTGGGCTCCGCCTGCTTCTGGGCGGGGACCTTGCGGGCGGGGCTCTTGGCCGCGCCCGCAGCCTTGGCGCGAGGAGACGCGGGCTTGGGCGCCGCCTTCTTGGCCGCCGCCTTCACGGGAGCCTTGGCGGCCGCTTCGGGCTTGGCCTCGCCCTGCTTGGCCGCCTTCTGCTGCGCGGCCTCCTGCTGGACTTCGACGGCCTTCTTGTTGAAGTCGTCGGCCATGGCGCGCTGGATGCCCTGGGCCTTGCTGAGCAGGTTGCGCACCTGCTGCACCTGGCTGTGGATCTTGCCGATGACGCGCACATAGCGGGTGAGGTCGGTACCGAGGATGACGGCCAGGTCCTCGGGCTTCTTCGCCCCCAGCTCCTCGAAGAGCGGGATCAGGATGTCCTCGGCCTTGCCCAGGCTGTCCTTGGCCTTGGCCCTGGCCTTCTTCCGCTCCTCCTGGACCTCGGCCGTCGGCGCCTCGTCGCCGGTGAGGGAGGACTGCTTCTCCATCATCTTCAGGCCGTTGGCGAAGTGCTGGGCCTCGGCCTCGCTGTCGAAGTCACCGCGCACGTACCGCATGGCCGCGACCATCTGGTTGGCCGGGTTGAGCTGGGCGATGTGCCAGGCCAGGTTGTTCTTGATGTCGCCCTTGTCGACCATCGCGGCGACCTCGGGCCGCAGGGTGAGCAGGCCGAGCCGCCAGGTGATGTGGGTCTCGGTCTTGCCGAACTGCTTGGCGATCTTGGCTGGGGTCCAGCCGGCCGCCTTGAGGTCGGCGTACGCACCGGCCTCTTCCATGATCGTCATGTCCTCGCGGTTGACGTTCTCGGCGATGCTGAGGACGTACGCGTTCTCCTCGCTGACGTCCTTGATGACCTTGGCGGGGATGACCTCCAGGCCGGCTTCCTTGCAGGACCGCCACCGGCGCTCGCCCGCGATCAGCACGTAGGGGGCTTCGGCGCTCCCGGTCGGACGGACGACGACCGGCTGCAAGAGGCCGTTCTCCTTGATGCTGCCGGTCAGCTCCGCCTGCTTTGCCTCGTCGAAGAACTTGCGAGGCTGGTCGGGGTTGGGGACGATTTCCGTGATCTTGAGGTTGGTGAACATTTCCCGCGCCTTCCTTAATTCCGAGAGGGAAACTCTTTTTGTTTTCCCGTTGTTCTTACACTTATATCTTAATCGCATACACCTCTAAAGCAAGTGGGCAATTCTTTTAATTTCGAGGAATTCAATTACGTGAATTCTCCCGGATTTCCTCGACGGGAGAGGTGTTGGCTCGCGGCGCCACCCCTGACCTCGGGTACGCGGAAATGCGGCGAGCCCGCCACGGCCTCGCGGCCGCGACGGGCTCCACTCCCATCACGCACCCCACCGGCCGCACCGACACGGCCGGCTCCTCGCGGGCGGGGCGCGGGGGGTCGGCCACCCGCGAGGAGCAGGGAAGGGTGCCGCCGGAGCGGCACTACCGGATGGGGTCCAGCGGCTGCTGTTCCCGCCCGGCACATCAGAAGATAGCTCAATGCTTCAATCCTGTCACCTATCTTCAGAGGTTCGGGGTCGGGTCTCGCCCGGCAGGTCTCACCCGCCCGTGCCTTCCTTGCGGCGAGGCTCCCGCTCCTTCCGGGAGATCAAGGCCAGGTGCTCCAGGACCTTGCGCGCCTCCTTGCGGGCCGCCGGTCCGCCCCTGCCCCCGAGCACTCGTGGAGGCAGCTTCGCCAGCTCCTTGGCCTGCTGTTCGTCAAGCTCGCACATGCGATTCCTCCCGTGAGCGGCGCGCACGCCGCCCTCACCCCGCCCCGATGTGGCTCCTGTGGCGTGCCACCCGGAGGCGGGTGCAGGGCACGGTCATGCCCTCCGCTCGCCGGGTCCGACACGCCGGGAAACTGTCCGACAAACCTTATAACCCGTCCGAGCTGCAAGATAAAGTGGAAGACGCAACAGCTACCAGGTAGTTACGATGCCGCGAGCATATGCAGGAACGGAGGCGGGGGGCATGGCAGACACACCCGAACCCATGGGTCTGTGCGCCAAGTTGCTCGTGCTGCTGCGTCTGCGCCGCAGTCCGGATGGATTCACCCCCAGCGCCCGCGACATTGCCGAGGCGACATCAACTCCAGGGCAGCGCAAACCGGCGCTGTCTCACGGCCAGGTCAACAGCCTGCTCAACGGCACCAGTTGCAACCCGCGGTCCTCCACCGTCACCGTTCTTGCCCAGGCCCTGGACGTTCCGGCCGCGTTCCTGCTGCCGGGCCCGGAATGGGACGACCTCACCGCGCTCACGGTGTACCGGGATCGTCCCGAGGCGCGAGAGGTACTGCGATTACTGCAAGACCTCGAAGTCGAGGACATCGCTGAAATCGCATCGACGCTCAGGAAGATTCGCCGGGACAAGCAACTCCCCGAGGATGTTCCGGCGATCCCCCCACCGCCCCCTGGCGTCGATCAACCCCGCGAAGGCCGGCCGCGTCGCCGTCTGAGCCTTCGCGAAGCCGCGGAAAGGGCAGCGGACGACCTGGAAGGAAACTGATCGTGGCTGACGTCATTTACGGCAGCTGTGCCGTACTCATAGCAGTCAGCTCGGCCGTCTACCTCTACCTGGCGTGGGCCTCACGTCTTGGCCAGTCCAAGGCATCACCCATGGCGCGCCGCGCCCGCATCGCGGCGTTCACGAGCTGCCTCTTGTGCTCGCTTACGTCCGTGCCCGCCGTCGCTACGGCCATCGATACCTTCACCGGACGAGACGGTACCGGCACCCTCCTCACCAACCTGGCGGCCCAAGTCGCTGGATTCAGCCTCCAGATCATGACCGTGATCTGGACTACGGAAGAACCCCGCAAGGCAGTCGCGCTCTGGCTGTTTCTCCTGGGCGGCGTACTGACGGTGCTGACCGTGGAGTTCCACTTCACCGACATGCCGTCTGTCCCGCTTGCTTCAGCGTCCCCGGAAGACGGCATGGCAGCCGCCTACATGCTGACCCATGTGTGCCTGCTGGCCGTCCTCGTCTCGCTGATCGGCGTCCGCTACGGCTGGATGGCCAGTGCGGTCTGGCCCAGCCGGCGTGGCGCAGCCATCGGCCTCGCGGCCACCATGGCGGGAACCGTGCTGTGTCTGGGCTACACCGTAGGCCGGGCAGCCGCCATCGTCTCCTACCTGCGGGGGAACCCGTGGACGCTGGTCGAAGCGTATGCGCTGCCGACGACAGGCGGTCTGGCGTTGCTCATCGCCACGCTCGGGCTCACCCTGCCCACGATCCGTCGCCGGATCCCCCTGCCCGCCACCAAGTAGGCAGACTCAGCGAGCGGTTCACGCGGACCGCTGATCCGTGGCCCCAGGTGACCCGTCCCACTGACGCCAGGTGAGAGCGACCCGATCCGCGTCCACGGTGCGCGAGCCCCTGGACGCGGCCGGATACACCGCGATCTGCTCCAGGAAGAGAACGAGAACGCCCCTCTTCGCGGCCATCGGCGCATGGTTCCACCAGCGGACCAGATCGGGGATGTCGCCGACAGGGACATGCTTGGCCTGCTCCAGAAGGAGAGCCTGCGTGGTTTTCCCCCGGATCAGGTCGGTGAGCTTCTTGTCGGCCGCTGTGAACGCCTTGTGCGACAACTCCGAGCCCTGCGCGTAGCTCTCGACGAGTTCTTCCTGCCTGCGGCGGGCGTCGGCAGCCTCCTTGCGCAGTTCTTCGGCCTGGGCGAGCACTTCGTCACGGGCCTGGCCGATCAGCGCGGCCACCTCCGGCTTGGCCAGCTCAGCCAGCACGTGTTCGCCGAGGTACGCCTCAAGCAGGTCCGCGTTGATACGAACCTTGCCGCATCCTCCGTGACGGCGGGCCGTGCTCGGAGGGCAGCGATGGCCACGCGTGCCCGCGTTCGACGGCGACGTGGTCAGGGCGTGCCCGCACAGGCCGCAGATCCCCTGTGAGCCGGTGAGCAGGTACTCGCGATCGGGTGCGCGCCGGGTGTCAGGGTTGCTGGAGGGGCGCATCGCGCGGATGGCCTTGAAGTCTTCGACAGGGATGATCCGGGGGCCGCCGGAGTCCACCAGGTTCCCGTCCTCGCCCTCCATCAGGCCGGCAATGGAGGGATGGTCGAGAACCATCGCGAGAGCAGGGCCTGTGAACAGGTTGCCCAGCGTCGTGCGGTAGCCCTCGGCATTCATCCAGTCGCTCATGGCCTCGTAGCTCTGCTCAAGCAGGCGACGTGAGGCCGCGGCCCTGATCCCCTCCGCCTCGCTCTCGCGCACACGCCGGTGCGCCATGTCCTCGAACCCGAACAGCCGCGGCATCTCCTGGACTCCTCGCCCTCGCAACCGACCCCCTTGCGGGGCTCACTCTAGTGGCAGATAGGTCACCCTTTTGCAAAACCATCACATATCTTGCGGGTGTCGACCGCCGCAGATCACGCATGCGCCGACGCCGGCCCCTCGACCCCCAGCACCTTCCACAGACCCGCCGTCGGCACCCGCACCGTGCTCCCCAACGGCAGCGTCACAACAGGGAACTCGCCATCCCTGATCAGTGTGTACGCCTTGTTCGCCGAGATACCCAAGGCCCGCGCCGCAGTGACCACGTTCACCGTTGCCGGAAGAGACAGCAGCTCCTCCAGGCCCATCACGCCGCTGGCAGCAGAAACCCGCCCGGCCACTTCCTGAGCCGTCATGTCGTTGGTCGCAATCTCCCCCGCGCCAACTTGGGGGCGACTTTACCTCACTGTCCAACAGCCCTCTGAAGATCAAGACAGATCACGCAACGCGATCACCGACACGAACCGGCACCACCCGGATCACGGGCGGCAAGGGCGAGGGACAGCACATGTTCGAGGAGAAGACCTACAAGCGGTGCGCCTGCAAGGGGCCCCAGGTCGACAAGAAGGGCAAACCAGTCCTCAAGGACGACGGCACACCCAAGATCGGCTACCTGGAGAAGCGGTGCCCCCAGCTCAAGCGGCGCGACCACGGCTCCTGGTACTACTCCATCGAGCTGCCACCAGGCCCCGGCGGCAAGCGTGAGACCGCCAAGAAGGGCGGCTTCCGCACCCAGAAGGACGCCGCAACAGCCTGCAAGGAAGTCTGGGACCTCTCCCAAGGCGGCGTACAGGTCAAGTCCAAGGAGACCGTCGCCGAGTACCTGCGCCGCTGGTTCGCCAAGCGCCAGGACCTCAAACGCTCCACCCGCAAGGGCTACGAAGACCACATCGAGCGCGTCTTCATACCCGCTCTCGGCCACCTCAAGATGCTCGACCTGCGCACCCGCCACATCCAGCAGATGTTCGAGCAGATCTGGGCCGACAACAAGACCCACCAAACCAACCGCGAAGCCGCCCAAGAGGCACTGACCGCCGAACGCACCGCACACAACGCCTGGCGCGCATGCCCCACCCGCCCCCGCCCACCCGAGCTGCGCGCGAACTGGCAGGCCGCCAAGACCGCACTCCGTGCGGCGCGCGCCAAGCCCCTCCACATCACCGGCCCCGGCACCCAGCTCAAGATGAACAACACCCTCAGCGCAGCCCTCGAAGACGCGGTCGCCGAGAAACTGGTCAGCGAGAACTGGGCGAAGACCGTCGTCCTGCCCAAGTACGTCCGCCCCAAGCCCATCGTGTGGACAGACGAACGCGTTGAAGGCTGGCGGACCACCGGGAAGAGGCCGGGTCCGGTCATGGTCTGGACGCCCCAGCTGACCGGGGCGTTCCTCGACGCCGTCGCCGAGCACCGGCTCTACCCGATGTTCCACCTGATGGTCTTCCGGGGCCTGCGCCGCGGCGAAGTCGCCGGCCTGCCCTGGAGCGAGACCAGCCTGACGAACGGCACCGTCCACATCAGCGAGCAGCTCGTCTCCGCCTCCTACGAGGTCTGGGAAGACACGCCCAAGAGCGAGAGCGGGGCACGCACCGTCTCCCTGGACTCACAGTCCCAAGACCTCCTCACCCAGTGGCAGCAGCGCCAGAAGGCCGAATGCGAGGAATGGAACCACGCCTACGAGCAGTGGCAGCAGAACCGGAAGAACAAGCCCGGAGAACCCGGCCGCAAGGCCGCGAAGGAGCCCTGGAAGGACACCGGCCTGGTCTTCACCTGGCAGGACGGCAGCGCCTACCACCCCGAGTACCTGTCACAGGTGTTCGACCGGCTGATCGAGAAGCTCAACCTGCCGCCGATCCGGTTCCACGATCTCCGCCACTGCGCTGCCACGCTCTCCCTGGCCGCCGGCATCCACATGAAGAAGATCCAGGCGCTCCTCGGCCACAGCAGCTACGCCCTGACCGCCGACACCTACACCTCGGTGCTCCCCCAGTTCGAGAAGGCCGAGGCCGAAGCACCGGTGGCTCTGGTGCCCCGAACCAAGAAGAAACAGAGCCAGAAGCCGAAGCAGGAGGAGCCCTCGGCGGAGGGCAACGTTCCCAGCGATGTTCCCGGGGAAACGGCCGCCTGACGGCATGTTCCCAGCACGTTCCCATCTGGCATGACGAGGGCCCTCTGTGATCTCCACGGAGGGCCCTCGTCACTCTGAAACAGGCTCTGACCTGCGTACTCTCTGAGCCCCCTGTCGGATTCGAACCGACGACCTTCGCTTTACAAGAGCGGCGCTCTGACCAGCTGAGCTAAGGAGGCGTGCGCATGGGCGCCCGTGCAGTGTACCCACCTCTGCGCCGGCTCCTGTCGAAAATTTCCGCGAAGTTCACCGTGGCCGGGGTACTGACAGACCGAGTGGACGCCAGGTAGCGTCCTGAGCCAGTTCACCCGCGTGGACCACACCGTGTGGACTACACCCACCACCTTCCTACAACGGATCGTCCGGCACGTTCCTGCCGGTAGAAGGGGGCCCATCACCATGGCCACAGTCACGTTCGACAAGGCGACCCGGATCTACCCGGGTTCCACCAAGCCCGCCGTCGACGGTCTCGACATCGCGATCGAGGACGGCGAGTTCCTCGTCCTGGTCGGCCCGTCCGGTTGCGGAAAGTCCACCTCCCTGCGGATGCTCGCGGGCCTGGAGGACGTCAACGGCGGCGCCATCCGCATCGGTGACCGCGACGTCACCCACCTGCCGCCCAAGGACCGGGACATCGCCATGGTGTTCCAGAACTACGCCCTGTACCCGCACATGACGGTCGCCGACAACATGGGCTTCGCGCTCAAGATCGCCGGCGTCAACAAGGCGGAGATCCGGCAGAAGGTCGAGGAGGCCGCGAAGATCCTCGACCTCACCGAGTACCTCGACCGCAAGCCGAAGGCCCTGTCCGGCGGTCAGCGCCAGCGTGTCGCGATGGGCCGCGCCATCGTGCGTGAGCCGCAGGTCTTCCTGATGGACGAGCCGCTGTCCAACCTGGACGCCAAGCTCCGCGTCTCCACCCGTACGCAGATCGCGTCCCTGCAGCGCCGCCTCGGCATCACCACCGTCTACGTCACCCACGACCAGGTGGAGGCCATGACGATGGGCGACCGGGTCGCCGTACTGAAGGACGGTCTGCTCCAGCAGGTCGACTCGCCGCGCAACATGTACGACAAACCCGCGAACCTCTTCGTCGCCGGCTTCATCGGCTCCCCCGCCATGAACCTGATCGAGGTCCCGGTCACCGACGGCGGCGTGAAGTTCGGCAACAGCGTCGTCCCCGTCAACCGCGACGCCCTGACGGCCGCCACCGACAAGGGTGACCGCACGGTGACCGTGGGTGTGCGCCCCGAGCACTTCGACGTGGTCGAACTGGGCGGGGGCGCGGCCGCCTCCCTCTCCAAGGACAGCGCGGACGCCCCGGCCGGCCTCGCCGTCTCGGTGAACGTGGTCGAGGAACTGGGCGCCGACGGCTACGTCTACGGCACCGCCGAGGTCGGTGACGAGGTCAAGGACCTGGTGGTCCGGGTCAACGGCCGTCAGGTGCCGGAGAAGGGCTCCACGCTGCACGTCGTGCCGCGGCCGGGCGAGATCCACGTGTTCTCCACGTCGTCGGGCGAGCGTCTCTCCGACTGAGCTGGGCGTTTGCGCCGGAGTTGACGAATGGGGCCCCGCGGAGTGCCGCGGGGCCCCATTCGCGTCGTATGTACCGTCGGAAATACCCCGGCACAGCGACCATTTCGGGTGAGTGGCGTCAACCCCTTACCCAGAAAACGGCGCGACCTCATCCCCCGTAAGGGTGACTCAATGTCGCCAAATCATTACCGGGCGCTACCCTCACACGCGTGAAGCACTCCACCAACCCTCAGACGCGACGCGGCCACCGGGGCGGCCCTGCCCGCCACATCGGCCGCACTCTCGCCCTCGTCCTGCCCGTCGTCCTGGTGCTCTCCGGGACCCTCGCGGTCACGCGGGTCAACTGGACCGGGAGCCCCCGCAGCTCGGTGCTGGCCGCCTCCGACGTCTCCCCGGCGGAGGCTTCCCCGGCGTCCGCCAGGACCGCCCCCGAGACCCCGCAGGACGCGCTCCGCGACCGGCTGATCGGCGAGCTCCAGGACAAGAACCCCGGGGAGGTCCTCACCCACCTCCAGCAGGCCGTCAACGACCACCCGTCGCTGGCCAAGCACTGCTCGTCCATCGCCCGCGCCCTGGGCCAGGCCGCCGCGCGCATGTACGGCGCCTCGCACGCCCAGTCCTACGCCCGCCCGGTGTGCGACACGTCGTTCGCCTCGGGCGTGCTCGCCGCGCACAGCTGAGCCGGGGCCCGGGCCCGCGTCGTCGTCGGCCGGCCCGGGCAGGGCGCCACGTACAGTGCGGGCATGACCCATCCCAACGCCGCGTCGCGCCCCACCCAAGCCGTGGTCCTGGCCGGTGGCCAGGGCTCCCGGCTGCGTCCGTACACCGACGACCGGCCCAAGCCGATGGTCGAGATCCCCGGCACGGGCACGCCGATCATCGGCCACCAGCTGTCCTGGCTCGCCGAGGAAGGCGTCACGGACGTGGTGGTCTCCTGCGGCCACCTCGCGGAGGTCCTCCAGAGGTGGCTGGACTCCGCCGACCTGCCGGTCTCCGTCATCACCGTCGTGGAGACCGAGCCCCTCGGCCGCGGCGGCGGCCTCAAGTACGCCGCCGCGCATCTGCCCCGCCCCGACCAGCCGTGGTACGCCACCAACGGCGACATCTGGACCCGCTTCTCCCTGCGGGACATGGCCGACTTCCACACCGAGCGGGACGCCACGGCCACCCTGGCCCTGGCCCGTCCCCGGATCCCGTGGGGTGCGGTGCGGACCGACGGGTTCGGGCACATCACCGACTTCATCGAGGCCCCGCCGTCGACGTTCGAGATCAATGCCGGTGTGTACGTCTTCTCGCCCGAGTTCGCCGAGCTGCTCCCGGAGCGCGGCGACCATGAACGGACCACGTTCCCCCGGCTGGCCCGGGAGGAGCGGCTCTTCGGATTCCCCATTCCGCAGGGGGCCTACTGGCGGGCCATCGACACCGCGAAGGACCTGACGGAAGCCGCCAAGGAGCTGGCGGCTCTGGGCCGTTGACGGAAGGCCCCCGGAACGGCCGACGGCGAAAGGGAAGGGCCCCGCATCATCGCGATGCGGGGCCCTTCCCTTTCGCCGTGCCGGGCTGCCGGCTAGCCCAACAGGCCACCCACCAGGCCCGGTTGGCCGGAGGACGACGTGCCGCCGGAACCGCCCGAGGACGTCGGGCCGCCGGTCGCCGTACCACCGGTGCTGGTCGGGCCGGCCGTGGTGCTCGGGGTGCCGCCCGTCGGAGAGGAGTGGTGCCGCGGGAGCTGGCCCGAGATGCCCTGGGTCTCGCTGGGCAGCGTCGTACCGCCCGCGCTGTGCGTGGCGCCCGGGGTCGTCGCCGCGCCGGAGGGGCTCGCACCGCCCGTGGCGGCGCCCTTCGGGCGCGTGGAGGCCGACGGGGTGGTGCTGTGCCGCCGGCCCGGCTCCTGCGGGAGCGGAGAGCCCGGGAGGTTGTTGCGGGGGGCCTCGCCGGGGCCGGGGACGACGACGCGGCTGGAGTCGCGTACGGCGCCGCCCAGCAGGGAGCCGACGAGCAGGGTGAGGCCGGCCGTGACAGCCGTGATCAGGGCGCCGCGACGCAGGACGTAGCGGCGCAGCTCCCAGATGTCCGAGCGGGGGCCGAGGCGCCGCCAGGCAGCGGCCGCGAGCCGGCCGTCCACGGAGTAGACGGGGGCGCCGGCGATGATCAGCGGCGACCAGGCGGCGAGGTAGATGATGTCGGGCGCGTCGTAGGCCGGGACCGTCTTCCAGCTGACCGTGACGATCAGGGCGGCGGAGAGCAGGGCGCCGACGACCGCGGCCACGCGCTGCCAGCAGCCGAGGATCGTCAGGACGCCCACGACCACCTGGAGGAAGGCGATGACCAGGCCGGAGCCGACCGGGTGGTGCAGGGCGAACTGGCGCAGCGGCTCGGCCACTTCCCACGGGTGCAGGGTGTTGAGCCACTTGACCATGGAGCCGCGCTTGCCGCCGTCGAAGTAGACGGGGTCGCACAGCTTGCCCATGCCGGCGTAGATGGAGATGAAGCCGAGGAAGATGCGCAGCGGGAGCAGGACGACGCCGAGGTTCATCCGGCGGCCCGGGTAGTAGGCGTGCCGGGCGGGGTCGTCGCCCTGGCGCCGTACGGGGCGCACGAGGTCGTCGAGGGCGGGATCCCGGTGGCCCGGGTGGTCCGCGTACTCGTCGTAGCCGTCGTGGTCGTCGTAGCCGTGGGGGTGTCCGAAGTCGGCGTCCGGGTACGGGGGTTCGTCGTAGGCGCCGTCGACCGTGCGCATGTGGGGCAGCAGGCGGGTGCCGTCGGTGTCCGGGGCGGTGCGCTGGTGGCCCACGACCGGGGTCTCGACCGTCTGGTCCAGCGCGTCGTAGCCGTCGTCATAGCCGGTCCCGACGCGCGGGATGACCTGGGTGGCGCCGGCCTCGGGCTCCTCGGTCTGGCGGACGCTGCCCCGCACGGCCTGGAGGAGCCGGTGGGCGCCGGTGTCGTCGGGGGCGGACTTGCCGCTCCACACGACGGGGCGGCGGCGGCCGGCGGCGGCCGCGCGGCCCTCGGGGCTCATGGCGGGCATCCCGGCGGTGTGATGGGCGGCACTCAGATGCCGGGCGATCCGCGGGGATTGGGTCCGCTTCGCCGACCCGCTCAGCTGCACGCGGAAGCTGGCGTGATTGACGATGACCTGCGCCGGATCGCTCGGCACCTTCACCATGCTCAGCGCGGGAGCGTCCTCGGGTCCGGACGAGAATCCGGAATTGAATCCCGACGAGCGGCCCCCCGTGGGTGTGCGGGGTGTTCTGGTGTCCACACTCATCTAACCGAGTGACGTGGAGTTAGGACACTGCTTTGACCGCCCGGATGTGTCCGGACCCCGTCAAAGGGGCCCGGAGCACCGCAGGAGCACCGGAATGAACACGAACGGGTGAGAATTCGGACGGCCGTTCAGGCTCGCCTGCGCGCCGCCTCGTACAGCACGATTCCCGCCGCCACACCGGCGTTCAGCGACTCGGCGCCGCCCGGCATCGGGATGCGGACGCGGAAGTCGCAGGTCTCGCCGACCAGGCGGGACAGACCCTTGCCCTCGCTGCCGACCACGATGACGACCGGGCCGTCCAGGGCCGCCAGCTCGCCGAGCTCGTCCTCGCCGTCCGCCGCCAGGCCCACGACCGCGACACCGGCCTTCTTGTACTGCTCCAGGGTGCGGGTGAGGTTGGTGGCGCGGGCGACCGGGGTACGGGCGGCCGTACCGGCGGAGGTCTTCCAGGCGCCGGCGGTCATGCCGGCCGAGCGGCGCTCGGGCACGACGACGCCGTGGCCGCCGAAGGCGGAGACGGAGCGGACGACCGCGCCGAGGTTGCGCGGGTCGGTGACCCCGTCGAGCGCGACGACCAGCAGGTCCTCGCCCTCGTCGGCCGCCGCGTCGAACAGGTCCTCCGGGTGCGCGTACTCGTACGGCGGGACCTGCAGGACGAGGCCCTGGTGGTTGAGGCCGTTCGTCATGCGGTCCAGCTCGGGGCGCGGGGCCTCCATCAGGTTGATGCCACCGCGCTCGGCGGCGAGCTGGAGGGCCTCGCGGACGCGCTCGTCGTTGTCGATGAACTGCTGGACGTAGAGGGTGGTGGCGGGCACGCCCTCGCGCAGCGCCTCGACGACCGGGTTACGGCCGACGACCATCTCGGACGCCGACTTGCCGCCCCGGCCCCGGGCCACGGGACGGCGTGCGGTCTGCTTCGCCTTGGCGGTGGCGATGCGGTTCTTCTTGTGGCCCTTGCGCATCTCGGCGGGCGGGGTCGGGCCCTTGCCCTCCAGGCCCCGGCGCCGCTGGCCGCCACTGCCGACCTGCGCGCCCTTCTTGCCGGACATGCGGCGGTTGTTCGCGGCCATGAGTCACTCGTCTCCGTGAGCTTCGTACGTACGTCTTCTGTGTCTGCGTCGTCCGCGTCCTGCGTCGTCCGCGTCCTGTGCAGTGTGCCGCCCGGAAGGCCGGGCGGCACAGTCGATCTTCGGGTCCCGGCTAGGCCTTGAGGGTCCAGCGGGGGCCTT